>NZ_BAAGSP010000010.1:0-93133 GCF_054782375.1 Yaniella soli | reverse complement strand
CGCTTTCGTCCAAACGGCTAAGCGAACCGCCGAGTGCGGTCCCGCATGCTCGGTGGTGTGAGAGGTGGGTCGGGAAACCCGACCCACCTACTCGATTAACGCAAAAAACGGCGGGCGATCCGAAACTGAAATCACAGTGTTCGAACCGCCCGCCGTAGAGCGAGTCAGCAGCGGCTTACACCAACTGCATCATCCAATCATCCGGGTTTAGAGACCGCGGATGTTGGTTGCCTGTGGGCCCTTCTGGCCCTGTTCAACGTCAAACTCTACCTGCTGGTTTTCTTCCAGGTTACGGTGACCGGAACCCTGAATAGCGGAGAAGTGTGCGAAGACATCGGAGGAGCCATCATCTGGAGCGATGAAGCCGTAGCCTTTGTCGGAGTTGAACCATTTGACTGTGCCTGTGGCCATAACGTCATTCCTTTTCAGTCTTGGACCACACGTGTGATCCTTGTACCCGCGAGGAAGTTTCCAACGCGGAAATTTGTGGGGCAACAATATGCCCAGCACTAAGCCGCGGATGCGACATGGTGCGGTAGTGGATGGAGCTGGGGGACAAATAGAAGTCGTAGATCAGTGGAAAGCGGCAATGTCACGCAAAGTTCTTGATCTGCGAGCGAGACAACACGGCGAGACTTGCGGTGTTGTGGGTAAAGCTATGGTGGAGATGAAATCCCAATTCGTTCAAACTATGTTCAATCTCAGCTATCTGAGACCTCTGTTCAGTATCTCATAGAGACTGGGTCAATCTTCTCCTTGCACCACGAACGACGCGGTACAAAAACAAGCTCCTGAAGAACAGCGATTCCAACTCTACCCGCATATCTGCTGTTTAACCTAATCACCGTGCGCCATCAAATGTATTGGTTCCCCAAACAGTACGGCAACGAGGTCCGAAACGAACCTTTCAAGCTGTCCTTCGGTCAGCTGGTGGATGGTCACACGAATGTGATGAACGGCGTCATCATTGGAATCCAGTGAGAACTCGGCACCATCACGCACGAGCCATCCGCGCTCAGCCAAAGCCGATACAATTGGAGTCGCTAGGGTTCGCACATTAATCCATACATTGACGCCATCGGCAGCAACCGCAGTGATATGTTGATCGGCTAACGCCATAATCAGGCTCGAATTCGCCCGTGAGTATTCAGCTGACGCATGCTCTAACTGCGCGGGCGTCTCTGGATTGGTCGTGAGTAAGTAGGTAAGCCGCTGCAACAGGTGGGATACCCACATTGCTCCTGAGCGGATGTGTGCACCCAACCGAGTTGCCGTGAGTGGATCGGAGCCGACAATGCCCACCCGCAAATCTGGGCCGAGAGACTTTGACACGGAGCGGATCAGCGCCCAGCGAGGATGGCCGTCAGGGATAATGGAGCGATAGGCGTGCCCCGAAAGTTGCCAGAAGTGGTCGTCTTCGATCACCAGTACATGCGGATACTGAGTTAACAGTCCCGCCAGCGCCTTGGCGCGGGGTCTCGAAATGACCGCACCGGTTGGGTTATGCGCTCGAGGCGTCACCACGAGTGCACGAACGCCCTCATTCAAAGCGCTCTGTAGTCCTTCAACGCTGAGCCCCTCATCGTCAACCGGCATGGCCACGGGGCGATACCCCGCGGCTTGAGCGGTCTGCAATGTCGTCAGGAAACAGGGCTGTTCGAATCCGACGGCATCCCCAATGGTCAGGGAATCTGCCAGTAGACGTTGGACTGCATCAGCAGAACCAGCCGTGACCGTCAACGCTACGGCGCCGACATCCTTGGATAAAGCCTGACGAGCCCACGATGCGAGATCCGGATCGATGACCGGCTGACCATAGAGTACCGGCTCGTCGGCGGCCAGCTGGGCCAGGGCTTTTCCAGCGGGCGGTAAAAGAGCTGGATCAGGGTTCCCGGATGCGATATCGATCATGCCTTCGACATCAGAAAAGCCCTCCTGGGGGAGTGGTTGTAAGTCCACAATGCTCGTGCCGGCGCGCCCTCGAGTCACTGCGACGCCTGCTTGTACCAGCAGGCCATAGGCGGCGACTACGGTGTTGCGATTAACTTCAAGTTGCTCGGCCAGGGTGCGAACCGGGGGCAAGCCGGCGCCGGGGACGAGTTTGCCGGTATCGACCAGATCACGAACCGACTCGGCGATTTCGGCGGCGGTTTGTGCGGTGATGGACGCGATCGGGTCGGATGTAGCAGATGACTTGGGCACCAAAACTCCTGAACAACCCACCACTCACGGGGGTTAAGGCTAAAATACTCTGCTTCTATGTTACATTTTGGTCATGTCCACGCCTGAGAATGCACCTGTTGTCGCCACCACAGAAATTGAGTTCCATAAAGCGCTTGATGAGGTTCGTGAACGCATCGCCTTTGCTGCTGAACGGGTTGGTCGTGACCCACAAGAAATTCGCCTCCTACCGGTGTCCAAGACCGTGCCGGAGGAACGCCTCCGTGCCGCATATGCTGCCGGAATGATCCAGCTCGCTGAAAATAAGGTGCAGGAAGCTGAATCCAAAGCCGAGGCGATGGCCGATTTGAACGTTCACTGGGCCGTGATCGGGCCGCTCCAGTCGAATAAAACTCGTGCCGTGGCGCAGTTCGCCGATGAATTCCAGGCACTGGATCGAATCCGTATTGCCAGCAGACTGGACGCACACCTGAAGGAATATAACCGCACTCTCGATGTGTACGTCCAGGTCAACGCCTCGGGTGAAGATACGAAGTCGGGACTTGAACCGCGGCAGGTCGAGGACTTCTTAGAGCAGCTTCAAGAATTTGATGCTCTCAACCTCAGAGGTCTGATGACTATGGCGTTTCACACCGATGACGAGACCGTGGTCCGCGAAAACTTTTCCATGCTGCGCGATCTGCGTGATGACCTACGTGAGCGTCGTCCGGAACTGATCGGTGAAGGTGGTCTGTCTATGGGCATGTCCAACGACTATGAGATCGCCATCGAGGAAGGCGCCACCGTCATCCGCGTGGGTACCGCGATCTTCGGAGCACGCGACTACTCAGCGAAGTAGTTATCCACAGAGATGTCCACATGCTGTGCACAAGTTACACGTGTGTAATTCTCGCCGTCGGGACGTGCTGACGACAGGAGGAGCACCACGGTTGAGTCGTGGCGGAAATCTGTTCATTATCTCGTCAAAAAGCAGCGATTCAGGATCGGTGAACAATTTTTTCTGAGGTCTCCCTTACTTCATGAACGAGATATTTCTTCCAGGTAACTCGGTTTAAAGTGACTAATGTGAACTACGAACTCATCGTCTTCGAAGTGCCGCGTTCGACTTGAAATTTTCGGTTCGAGTCGTGTCTAATTTTCGACTTCGTGCGACATGCCGTGTTTCACGCGGAATAGTTATGAAATAACATGCGTGTAGTTTACCCACAGCCTGTGCATAACCTGGGGATAACTCCGATCCACGGTGTGGAAAGTGTTAAATTCGTGGATAAATCGTGTTGTCAAATCCCGGAAAATGGGGCGGAAAATTAAGTAATCCACAGCTGAAATTATATAAACACCCAAGTCAGATTCGAGTTTGTGGATACTGTGCATAAGTATTCCACTGATGATCCACAGCTTGTGCACAGAGTCCACAACGAAATCCACAAGTTATTCACAGTTCAAGAGTTTTCGTTGGTTGATAGACGAATTCTTGGCGGGTATTGTCGAGCGTTACTAGCTCGTAGCGGCCGGTATTGGCATCACGAAAGTGATGCGTGCATCGGCCGTTCTACGGGCTCGAGTTTTTGGCATTATGCTGCCGGGGCAGGGGAGGGTACTTTCAACAAAACAATGGCAAACTTTAACACAATGGAAACTGCCAACGGAGTCTCAGCCAATCCACGTACGCCCCCGCAAGACCTTGACGCCGAACGTTCGGTGCTGGGTGCGATGATGCTATCAACCGACGCGATCGCTGAAGTGTCGGAAGTCTTGCGACCAAATGATTTTTATTCTCCCGGTCACGAAGTGATCTACACGGCCATCACCGATTTGTTTGCCGCCGGCGAGCCCGCTGACGCCATTACGGTCACTTCAATGTTGGATCGACGCAAGGAACTGGCCAGGACGGGTGGAGCCGCACATATCCACACCCTGGTGCAATCGGTGCCGACAGCGGCGAACGCATCGTTCTACGCCGACATTGTGGCTGAAAAAGCGATCCTGCGGCGCATTGTTAATGTGGGCGCCAAGATTTCCCAAATGGGTTACAGCTCCGATGGCGAAGTTGAAGACATCGTCAACGAAGCCCAAGCCGAGATTTATAAGGTGGGCGAAAACCGCACCGGCGAGGACTATGTAGCCCTCGGCGACATCCTGGCGGAAACCATCGACGAAATCGAAGCTGCTTCGACAACCGGTGACGGGATGTCCGGTGTCCCTTCTGGTTTCGACGAATTCGATGAACTCACCCAGGGGCTCCACGGCGGACAAATGGTCGTGATTGCAGCCCGTCCTGCGGTTGGTAAATCCACACTGGGGCTCGATTTCGCTCGTGCTGCCGCTGTTGGCCACGGGATGACCACTGCGTTTTTCTCGTTGGAAATGTCCAAGACAGAAATTGCGATGCGTCTGCTGTCCTCGGAGGCCACCATTTCGCTGTCTGACCTGCGCAAAGGGACCCTGGATGAGGGACAGTGGCGCAAGATGGCGCTGACTCTGCAGAAGCTCAATGAGGCGCCGTTTTTTATTGATGACTCGCCAAACATGTCGATGATGGAGATCCGGGCCAAGTGCCGTCGACTAAAACAGCAGCACAACCTCAAAATGGTCGTGTTGGACTACCTACAGCTGATGAGCTCGGGCAAACGCGTCGAATCCCGTCAGCAGGAGGTCTCCGAGTTCTCGCGTTCGCTGAAACTGTTGGCCAAGGAACTCGAAGTCCCAGTTGTTGCGCTGTCACAGCTGAACCGTGGCTCTGAGCAGCGGACTGATAAGCGTCCACAGGTTTCAGACCTGCGCGAATCCGGTTCGATTGAACAGGACGCAGATATGGTCATCCTGCTGCACCGTGAAGATATGTACGACAAGGAATCGCCGCGTGCCGGTGAAGCCGACCTGATCGTGGCCAAACACCGTAACGGCCCCACCAAGACCATCGAACTTGCGTTCCAGGGCCACTACTCGAGGTTTGCGAACATGGCCCCGTCCGACGGCGGCTTCTAACTCTTTCGGTTATAAATCACCATGGATAACGGGCCGAAGATGACGATCAACCCTGCGCAGCACAGCCCGACCATTCCGAGCGAGCTGACACTGAAGGTCCCGGCCATCAGCTCGCGCACGGTCGTGACCACTACCGAGACGGGATTGACCTCGACTGCACCTTGAAGCCAGTCGGGCATGGTCTGCGGGTCGACAAAGATGTTCGAGGCGAAGACCAGGGGCATCATGATGAACATGGACACGCCCATGGCTGCCTGCTCGGTACGAACCGCCAACGAGACGGTGGTCCACACCCACGACAAACTGAAACTAAAGATCAACAGCAGGACAAACGCAGCCACGACCCCGGTGAGTCCGCCCTCAGGACGGAACCCCAGGGCAAAGCCGACGGCGAGAATGATGGTTCCGGCCAACAGGTAGCGCACCTGATCGCCAAGCAGTGCGCCCACCAATTGGGCGGGCCGCCACACCGGCAGGGAGCGAAAACGGTCAAAAACGCCCTTCGAGACATCCCGATTTAACGTGAGTCCGGTGTACATCGTGATCATGATGAGGGTCTGCACGAAGATACCGGGGATCAAAAATTGCACATAGTTATCAACTGATCCGCCGATTGCCCCGCCGAAGATGTAGGTGAACATCAACGTCATCATGATCGGGAAGATCGTGACATCGATGAGCTGCTCCGGCAAGTGCTTGATCTTCAACAGGGCTCGCCACCCATAGGTCACCGAGGCGGAGAGGCCACCGGCTGGCTTTGGTCGGTCCTGTTGTGCCACCAGGACGTTCCGGATGCGCTCAGACTCGTGCAGGCCGGTAGCTGATCCACTATCGACGGACTGGGTTGTGTGGTCGGGTGTCGTCATCATTGGGCATCAGCCTCGGTTGGAGTTTCGGTTTGCGAGGTGGCATGAGACCCGGTCAGGGTGAGGAAGACTTCATCGAGGCTGGGCTGACCGTACGAGAACGTGGCCACGTCGATGGCTGCATCCTCGAGCGCCTGCAGGGCTACGGTCACGCCGGAGCTTTGGTCAACCTGCACCCTCAACGAGGCGGGGTCATTTTCACGGGTGACGTGGGTGCCACCTGCCCGGTCCAGAATGGCAGCGGCTTCGTCTCGGCGGGTTGCATCGTTGACGCGTATGCTCAAGGCGCCGGAGCCGACCTCAGCCTTCAATTGGCCGGGTGTGCCCTCGGCGGCGACCCTGCCATGATCGATCACGTCAATACGATCGGCCAGCTGGTCGGCTTCTTCCAGGTACTGGGTGGTCAGTAGAATCGTGGTCCCGCCGTCGACTAGCGTCCGGATGATATCCCAAACCTGGTTGCGGCTTCGCGGATCGATGCCGGTGGTCGGTTCATCGAGGAACATCAGGTCGGGCGTCACGATCAGCGAGCCAGCGATATCCAAACGGCGGCGCATACCACCCGAGTACTTCTTCACCGGACGGTTTGCCGCGTCACTCAAACCGAACGCTTCCAGCAGATCTATCCCGCGACGGCGGGCTGATCGGTGCTTGTAGCCGAAGAGACGACCCAGCAGGATGAGATTCTCAAGACCGGTGAGATCCTCATCCATGGATGCGAATTGGCCCGTCAGCGCGATCTTCTCCCGGATTGCGTGCGACTCGCTATAGACATCATGGCCGAGCACCATTGCCTCGCCTGCGTCGGGCCGCAGCAGGGTGGCCAACATGCGGATCACCGTTGTTTTCCCGGCTCCGTTGGGCCCGAGGACGCCATAGATGCCGCCGCGGGCGATGGACAGGTCGACGCCATCGACGGCGGTGTTTTCGCCAAAGTTCTTGACGAGACCATGCGTCTGCACGGCCACATGATCAGTGGGCATGATGTCAGGTTCCTTTCATGACGCCCCGCGCAGCCATGAGGGCTGCAGACTAAGCCCTCAAATTTTATGGCATCCGTCTTGCTATAGTCACCTCCTGCCACGCCCGTGACTGGAGGCGACGGTGGTATTTCGGCGCGGTCAACGTCCCGGACGGTGCATTCGAGCAGAGGCGATATTGTTCGACGATCTAGCGCAGAAAACGCCCGGCCTCGCAGCGTTGACTTCGCGGCAGTGGGGTTTGGCATACTTGGGGCATGGCAGCTCAACATTTTGCACCCAGTCGTCGCTCAGCGGTAGACCGTTTTCAAGTCATGGACATCGTTGGCGACGTCGACGCGATGAAAGCCCAGGGACATGACGTAATTTCATTGGGCGCCGGTGAACCCAGCGGCGGTGCCCCGGCAGCCGTCAACCGTGCCGCAGCTCAACTTCACAACGCAGACGGTCCCGTGTTCAACTACACCCCCTCGCTGGGGACGCAGCCGCTTCGCGAAGCCATTGCTGCGCATTACCGCACCTGGTATGACCTCGAAGTGGACCATGAATCCGTAACGGTGATGACCGGCTCATCCGGGGCATTCGTCTCCAGTTTCATCGCGGCTTTTGATGTCGGTGATCGTGTCGGGCTGGCCCGCCCGGGCTATCCTGCGTACCGCAATATTCTGCGTGCGCTCGATGTCGAAGTCGTCGACTTGCCAGCTGGCATAGAGTCCAACTTCCGTTTCGATGTGGAAAAACTGGCTGAGGCCCACGCCGAAAAACCGCTCGATGGGCTCATTGTCGCGTCGCCAAATAATCCGACGGGGACCATGGTGCCCCGCGATGACATGCGTCGCATCGCAACGTGGTGCGCTGAGAACGGTGTGCGTCTCGTCTCCGATGAGATCTACCATGGCATTACCTTTGGCCAAGATCGCGGCACGTCGGCCTGGGAATTTGATCGCAATGCCATCGTCATCTCCTCGTTCTCAAAATACTGGGGCATGCCCGGATGGCGACTCGGGTGGATGCTCATGCCAGCAGATCTCGCCCCGGCGGTCTCAGGCCTGGCTGGTTCGATTTCGCTGTGCCCGCCTGCTGCCGGGCAATATGCGGCGACGGAAGCGTTCAGCACTGAAGCGTATGCCGAATCTGACGCAAAAGTCGCTGAGTTCGCCCGTACCCGTCAGCTGGTCCTCGACAATGTCGACCGGTTGGGCTGGCGTCATGCCGCGCCCGCAGACGGCGCCTTCTACTACTACGCCCAGCCCGCCGAAAAGATTCTGCAGCGCTATGGCAACACCGTCGACTATGCGGCTGCGGTCTTGGAACACGCACACGTTGCCCTGATCCCGGGGGTGGATTTCGATTCGGTGGACGGCGACCAGTTCATTCGTGTTTCCTTTGCGGCTCGGTATGAGGCCGTGGAGCGTGCCATCGAACGTATCGTGGAATTCGACTCGACCATCAGCTAGAGGTCAAGGCATGAAAGCACTACTCGAGGCCAATGCCAAGTGAATGTTTGCTGTGAGTTCCCTGAATTCACGTGACATCAGCAAGGCGGAGTCAGTAGCGTCGTAGATGTACCTGTTCCCGAGAAACCTGAGAGGTGACCACCATGGGAATCGAAGATAAAGCAGATGCCGCAAAAGACAAATTCGCTGGCAAAGCCAAAGAAGGCGCTGGTAAAGCAACCGGTGACTCACAGACCGAGGCCGAAGGTAAAGGTCAGGACCTGAAGGGCAAGGTTAAAGACACTTCCGAGCAGGTTAAAGATACCTTGGGTGACGTCAAAGATAAAGCAAAAGGATTTACTGACGGCCTCAAGAACAACTAAGCCGCAGTTCGCAACATGCAAGAACCCGGGAAGGCAGGACGCCGACCCGGGTTCTTGCTGTGTGATTCCGCTAGGCTAGGCCATGCATTTGCCACCGACCACGAGTCATGACAACGCGAAGGAGCAGTATGGTTGACATCAACGAACTTGCCCGCATCGGAAACGACCAATTCGCCCGCCTTGAAGAAGCCGCTGAATTTAGTGTCACCTCCGACACCGTCACGCAAGGGCAGGAATTTCCTGCACCGCAGTACTCAGGGGCCATGGGCGTGCCAAACGGTGAAGACATTTCCCCGCACCTGAAATGGTCAGGCGCACCGGAAGGCACCAAATCTTATGCGGTGACCATCTTTGACCCTGACGCGCCAACCGGTTCAGGCTTCTGGCACTGGTCAGTGGGCAACATTCCAGCAGACGTCACCGAGCTCGCCGAAAACGCCGGTGCAGCGGATGGCTCCGGTTTACCCGAGGGCGCCTTTCAGCTCAAGCACGATGGCGGCGGACCAGGATTCATCGGTGCGGCACCACCGGCAGGTCACGGTGCGCACCGCTACATCATCACCGTGCATGCCCTGGGTGTGGAGAAACTGGATATCCCCGATGACGCTTCGAACGCGTTCTTCGGGTTCAACCGTCACGGCAACACACTGGGCCGTGCAACCCTGACCGTTTACGGAATCGTCGAAGACTAACGAATCGCCGGTGGGTGGGTGTCAGCTAGGCTAAGATACTGTGAATACACATACTGTAGCCGTTGACGCCCACGGTGCCACCGTGGCCGACATGTTCGACCGTATCGCCGACCGTTATGACTTGATGAACCTGGTCATGACCTTGGGCCAAGAGCCCCGTTTTATTCGAGATACGGTCAATGCCGCCCAGCTCGGCCAAGCCCCCAAAGTCTTAGACATCGCCACGGGCACAGGCGATCTCGCACTTGAAGCCGCCAATCAACGCTACGGCGCCGAAGTGTATGGCCTGGACATTTCCAATGAAATGCTAGAGGTTGCCCGGAGTCGTCCCGGTGGCGAAAATATTGTCTGGCAAACCGGTGATGCCATGGAGCTGCCGTATGATGACGACACCTTCGACGCGGTCACCCACGGCTACCTGCTGCGCAACGTCACCGATATTGCTAAAACCCTTCAGGAACAATACCGCGTCCTGAAGCCCGGCGGCTGGATGACATCGCTCGAGATGTCACCAGCACCCCGTAACGTGGTCAAGCCATTTTCGACCGCCTACATCAAATACGTGGTGCCGCGCTTGGCCAACGCCATCACCCAAAATCCAGACGCCTATGAGTACCTGTCACGTACCTCGCGCGGCTTCCACACGGCAGACCGCATCGAACACATGATCGGTGAAGCTGGCTTTGTCACAAGCGGTTATAAGACCTACATGTTCGGCACGATGGCACTGCACTGGGGTCAAAAACCTGTTGCATAAAGGCAACGTGATCACCCTGACCGCATAGTAACAGCGTCAACACATACTCCGTTGCTATGATGCAAGTATGCCTCGCAGAGTAAAAGATTACCGGGGCCTCACAGAGGAAAGCCGGGTACGCCTTCTCCACGCTGTTCAGCGCAAGCCGGGACAAGCGTTAAAAGATCTTGCCGTTGAAGCGGACGTGCATATCAATACCGCACGAGATCATCTGCGGGTGCTAGAAGCTGAAGGTTTCTTGGTAAGCACTCCGGTGGATACTGGTCGTCGCGGTCGACCACCGATGGGGTACTGGCCCGTCGAGCGCAGTGAACACAGTCCCGCGGCGCAAGAGCGCGCTGAAGACGCTGGCGCTCGCGGTGAAATGCTGCGTAGGATTGCACCCGACCTCGACGGCGGTGACGCCCTCGGGGACGATGCGCTGCACCAGCTCGATGTGCTCTATGAACACTTGGACGACGCCGGAATGGAGCCGGTCATGGATGCCGACCAGCTCAGCCTCGAGGTCAAACCCTGCATCTATCAGGACTTGCTGGAATCAGAGCGCCCCGTCGTCTGTGCCGTGCATGCCAAACTGGTGCGGCAACAGCTTGACCAGGTCGACGGTCCCCTGAAACTGCGGAAACTTCATCCCTTCACCACCGCCCACAGTTGCCTTGTCGTCCTGGGCTCCGATGAGCAAGACCACGATGAGGCACCCGAGACGACGGCAACGCCCGGCATCGACGGTGACCGAAGTGACGCCGAGCTTGCCCAATTCGCCCTGGCAGCACAACGGCGCGTTGCAGGTGACGATGGTGGGTCGTACTGCCAGATGTCATACGGCTAGACGGGTTTAGTCTGGGTTCTGTGCCCACATATCCGGGCCGAATACCTCGTAGTGAATCGATTCGGACGGCACGCCCTGATCGATCAGAGTCTTCCGAGCAATCTGCATGAACGGCAGCGGCCCACACATAAACACTTCTGCTTGAACAGGGAGCTCAACGTCGGAGAGGTCCATGAATCCCGGACGAGCGGGATGTAGGGTCGGCGCCTGCTCAGCACCCTCTTCGTACCAGTTTTGTGCCCGAGCATCCGGCATGGCCAACACCTGGCGCCGCAAACCGTCGTACAGGGCATGATGTGCGTGGGTCTTATCGGCGTGGAACAACCGCACTGTCCGTTCCGGTTGGCGACGAGAAAGGTCTTCCATGATCGCTGCGACCGGGGTAATGCCAATACCCGCTGACACCAGCACGAGTGGGGCGTCAGTATTGTCCAGAATGACATCACCCGCCGGCTGCGAGACATCCAGGACGGTGCCAGGTGTGGCATGCTCATGCAACCAACCGGAGACGCGACCATCAGGGGTGCCATTGACACCCCGAACACGTTTAATGGTCACCCGCAGTGTATCGCCGCGCGGTCCCGATGAGATGGTGTACTGGCGTGGCTGACGACGCCCATCGGGGAGATCAACCGCAATGCCCACGTATTGGCCAGTGTGGTGGCTGGGCACTTGGCCGTCGACGGGCGACAGCAAAAGTGAAAAGACCTCATCGGATTCTTCGAACCGTTCGACCACGCGGTAGGGACGGTACGGTTCATCTGGATTAGTGCCGGCCTCGGCGTAAAGGCGAGCTTCTTCGGCGATCAGTGCCGTAGCAAACAGCCAATAGACTTCATCCCAGGCTGCGGCAATTTGCGGGGTGGCTGCATCGCCAAGCACTTTGGCAACCGCACCCAGCAGGTAACGGCCGACAATCAAATAGTCGGAGGCCTTGATGCCTAACGACACGTGTTTATGGGCGATGCGCTGCATGACCGGGGTGAAATCCGGGGCGTCAGGATTGATGAGGTGCACCGCAAAGGCCACCACCGACGCGGCCAGAGCTTTGGGTTGCTCACCGATCGCCTGATTCGCCTCATTGAAGACATTGAGCAATTCTGGATGCGCTTCGAACATGTCGCGGTAAAACACCACGGTGGCCTCATCGGCAATTTCAGCGACGACGCCTGCGGTTTCCTTGACGACGGCTTCTGAATCCGGTGACAGTTTCATGGACGACTTCAACTCCTTGGTAGAACGGTCCTCTCGAATGTTTCGAGAACACAGTCATTGTCGCCCGTCTGTGGTTTTCCGGTTTGGTTTTCCACCGTGTTTATTTGTGCGATGCCCGATGTGCGTCGTCAGAGCCTTCTGCTCTGGCGGAATTGCGTGCTCATGTGTTCGATTACAGTGACAAATCTGGATGGGATATTTCGGAACTCGATGAGTTTAAAGGCCGAGTAGGGCTAGCGGAACCACAGCAACGCCGTCCGTTCTTCGATAAGCCGTGGTGCCTGTTGTCACGACCATGAGATCGACGATCCGGTCGGGGATCTCATCGCGGAGCCATTTGAGATGCCTGACGTCCGCGTCTGAGACAGCTGGAGCAAGTTTGATTTCAATACCTAGTACCTGCCCATCAACGCCTTCGACGTAATGCGATGGCTGGCGCTACAGGCAGCAGTTCGTCTAACTCGTGATCTATTGTTCTCTTGATGTAGCTCATAGAAACTCCTTGTCAGGTGTTCTACACTACCGTTTACCGGGTTCCTACACTACCTTTTGCCGGGTTCCTACGCTACTATTTACCGGCTCTCTAGACTGCCTTTTACCGAGTTTAAGCCACTTCAGTTTCTGGTTTTGCGAAGGCTGAGACGATACTGCTCGGGGTCGCGGTCGAGGTGCCCGGCGATCTGCTGCAAAAAAGGTTGTAGTAGCACTTGCCCTAATTGCACCAGCATTACTTGCATGACTTGATCTTCTGCCTCGCGTGAGGTTGACGCAATGCCGCGACGACGCAAATCCTTGATCTGTTCCAGCGCCATCCGCGTGAAGCGTTCGGTCAGATCAGAGCCTTCGCCCCCGGGTTCGATGAGCATCATGCGGCGCAGATAGGCCACTACCAGTGGATTCTCGGCCACGTGGTCTAACAACCGTTGGTCGAGCGCTCGCACCACGACGTCGACGTCAGCGTCGGATTCTTTATAGGCAATTGCGTGTTGAATCCCGGCAAGAATGTCGTCCTCGACAGCTTGTATCAAGCCAGATTTAGTGCCAAAGTGATGCGTGATGAGACCTACTGTCACGCCGGCGCGCGACGAAATTGCTCGCATGGAGGTGGCGTCTGCGCCGTTGAGGGCGAATAACTCGAGGGCTACTTGACGGATGCGTGCCTTGGCGGTGAGGTCGGCGTTCAGTTCTGCAGTGGACATGGGTCTACCTTTTCACGCAGTCGTGTTTGATGTCACAGCTAGCGTAATTATTAAACTTTTCTGGACGTCTAAATTGTACGGTGTATTGTACGGAGATATAGTCTCCGTGAACGACATCACTCTGAGGTGGATATGAAAGTCGTAGTGTTGGTGAAGCAAGTGCCAGATACCTATGAGAAGCGCGACATTGCGTTAGATACTGGGTTGCTGGCGCGTCAGAACTCGGAAAATATTATCGACGAGATCGATGAACGTGTTTCCGCTGTTGCGGCCGAGCTGAAAAAAGCAGGGACTGCAACTGAGGTGGTGGCTGTGACGATGGGCCCGGCCGATGCCGATAAATCGATCCGCAAAGTCTTGGCTCTGGCAGCAGATCGTGCCGTCCACGTGGTCGATGATGAGCTGGCGGGTTCGGATATGGTCCAAACCGCTCGGGTCTTAGCCGAAGCTGCCAAAGACGCTGATCTGATTCTTTCCGGTGCTGAATCAACTGACGGCCGCGGAGCGATGGTGCCAGCCATGATCGCTGAGATGCTGGGGCGCCCGCATATTCCTGGTGCAGATTCGATTGAGATTGCCGACGGTACCGTCACGGGTGTGACCAACACGGATACCGAGCGCCTGACACTTTCAGCAGCGACACCTGCCGTGGTATCCCTGACAGAAAAAGCCGGTGAGCCGAAACTCACCAATTTCAAAGCAATTCGTGAAGCGCGCAAGAAAGAAATCGCCGTGACTTCGCTGGCTGATCTGGGGCTGGCTGCCGGGCCGGATGCTGCCTATGTGCGTAGCGTGATGGTGACCGCGGCCGAACGTCCACCAAAAGAGGCTGGCCAAAAGGTTTCCGGCGATACCGCAGCCACAGAACTTGTCGATTTCCTTGCCGCCCGGCACCTCGTCTAAAGGAGTACGCAGATGTCTAAAGTGCTCGCTCTCGTAGCAAACGCTGACCCCGCCGAAGTCCTGGGTGCTGCCTCGACCATTGGTGATCCCGTGGCCGTAGTGACCGAAACCCCGGACGCCGGCACGCTTGCCGCGCTCGGCTCCGCAGGCGCCACCGAAGTATTTGTCCATACCGGCCCCGAAGATCAGCTGGGTAGTGCACAGGTTGCCGCAGGTGTTGCGGCAGTACGCCACTACGGTGCCTCCCTGCTGCTTGTTGCGCATTTGCCGATCAATGCAGCGATTTCAGGTCGTATAGCGGTTGCTGCCAAGGGTGCGGTTGCTGCGGATGCAACCGGTATCTATTGGGATGCTGACGGCCAGGAAGCCGTCGTGCAACACGCCATTTTTGGTGGTGACTACAACACGGAATCCACGGTTGAGGGTGGTCTGATGATTGCCACCGTGCGTCCCGGTGCGATTGAAGATCGGGCAGAGGCGGTGGCTGACCCGGCCGTGGTGAACTCAGACGTTGAAGTCCAGACTGCACCTGGTGCGACCGTTGTTTCTGCTGAAGCAGTCGAGGCCGGCTCGGATCGTCCCGCGCTAAATGCCGCAAACGTTGTAGTGTCTGGTGGTCGCGGCGTCGGTTCCGAAGAGAACTTCCAGATTATCGAAGATCTTGCCGACCAGTTCAATGCCGCCATCGGCGCCTCACGTGCCGCAGTGGACTCCGGGTATGTGCCACATAACCTGCAGGTTGGTCAAACCGGCGTCTCCGTGTCGCCGGAGCTCTACATTGCCGTGGGCATTTCTGGAGCCATCCAGCACCTGGCCGGTATGCAGACCGCCAAGACCATTATCGCCATCAACAAAGATGGGGACGCACCAATTTTTGAAGTCGCCGACTTCGGTGTGGTCGGAGACCTCTTCGAGGTCGTGCCGCAAATTGTTGACGAACTCAAAACTCGTAAAAGCTGATATCTATGTCGAAACGTCGCATGGTCGGGTGGAGTCCATTGGCCGTCGAAAATCACGACGCACCATTGGAATCACAACCGCCGGCTCAACCTGACACACCCGTGGAGCAGACCGCACCGGAACCTGCTGTCGCACCTGCTACCTCGCAAGTGGCCCCGCAGGCCGAACAACCAGTTGCTGAAGCACCTGCAGTGACTACGGACCAGCCAGTCGCAGTATCCGGGCCAGTGCAAGATCCTGATGTGCCACGACGCCGGATGGTCGGATGGCAGCCGTTGACCGTTGCCAACACTGCCGCTCCGACTGCTGCTGTCGCGTCAGCAGCACCGGCGCAGGAAGTGTCGGACCCTACTCACGAGCTATCAGAAGCCGCCCCAGCGGAGCCTGTTGCTCAACCGGCGGCACCCTCCGGCCCGATTCAGGATCCAAGCATCCCACGGCGCCGCATGGCCGGTTGGCAACCACTGTCTGTCGCCCGCCATGCACGCGCTACCGCACCATCGTCCTCACCTGCACCTGTAGCGTCAGCGGCACCAGCGACGGCCGAGTCACCCGCTGAGACAGCGCAACCGGCGTCCAAGGCTGCCGCAGCTGCTCCGGCACCGGTGACCGAAGACCTTCCGCGTCGTCGTATGACCGGTTGGCAACCACTGCAGGTGGGCCACCCCGATTCTGCGCCCGCCGCAGTGGCACCCGAGCCAGAGACCCCTGCCCAAGAACCAGCGGCGTCCGCCGAGCAACCTGCACCGGCGACAGCGAAGGCGCCGCGAAGGCGCATGGGCGCACCCGCGGCTGCGCCGACTGAGCCTGCTGCGCAACAACCGGCAGCCCAGGCTGCTGAGCCAGAGGTCAAGACGCCAGATGTGGTGACCCCACCACCGGCCCAGAAGCCAGCGGCAACCAAGACCGTCGAGAAGGATGTCGTCAAGGAGCCGTCAAAAGCCCGCAAGGTGCTCATCACTTTGGGAATCGTGGCCGTGGTTGCTGCAGGGTTCGTGCTGTTGGTTCAATGGTTACGCACCCTAGACCCAGTGGCCGAGTTCATTGCCACCTACGACGGCACACCGACCCACCCTGACGGCGTCGAGGCGGGCATGCCTGCCTGGGTCGGATGGCAGCACTTCTTCAACTTCTTCATCATCGTCATGGTCATCAGGTCTGGCCTGTTGATACGAAACCAGGATCGGCCTGAGGCGTACTGGACAGCCAATAAGGGCGGATTCTTTTCGCCGGGCAAAACCAACACCCCGGCAAAAGTCTCCATCCAGCAGTGGATCCACCAATCGTTCAACGTGCTGTGGGTGCTCAACGGTTTGTTCTTCTACATCATGGTGTTTGCCACCGGTCACTGGATGCGTATCGTGCCCAGCAACTGGGATATCTTCCCGAACATTGTCTCGGCTGGGTTGCAATACGTCTCACTGGATTGGCCCGAAGAAAACTCGTGGATCTACTACAACGCGCTACAGATCACGACCTATTTCCTCACGGTCTTTATTGCCGCCCCGATCGCAGTGCTAACCGGCCTGCGGATGTCCACCTGGTGGCCACAAAAGGCTGAACGCATCAACAAGGCCTTCCCGCTACCTGTGGCGCGCAAAGCCCACTTCTTCACGATGATCTACTTCATCCTGTTCATCATCGTCCACCTGTTCCTGGTGTTCACTACCGGTGTGCTGAGCAACCTGAACATGATCTTCACGGCCCGAGATGCCAGTGATTGGTGGGGTATTGCGGTCTTTGCAGTATCTGTAGCCGTCACCGTTGGGGTAGCCTGGTTGATCAAACCTATCTTTATCGCACCAGTTGCCGAAAAGACCGGACAGGTCTCAACTCGCTAAGGGGAAATCAATGATTCTGGATAACTACACCTCAGTTTGGGAAACGGAAGAGCATGCCGATCTGCGTGCGATGGCCCGGGACTTCATGGCCAGCGAGCTCACCCCGCATCAGGAACGCTTCGCCGAAAATCACGAAGTAGACCGCGAACTCTGGAATAAGGCGGGCGATAACGGTCTGTTGCTGGTGTCTATCCCTGAAGAATACGGTGGCGGCGGCGCAGACTTTTCGCACGAAGCTGCCATCCTCTACGAACAGGGGCTGGCCGGTGACGACTCCTGGGGTTACAGCATCCACTCGACCATCGTCGCCCACTACATCGTCGCCTACGGAACCGAAGAGCAGAAGCAGCGCTGGCTGCCCAAGCTGGCAAGTGGTGAAATGGTTGCCGCCATTGCGATGACCGAACCGACCACCGGCTCAGATCTTCAAGCCATCCGCACGACCGGTACGCCCGACGGCGATGACCTGCTCATTAACGGTTCCAAGACGTTCATTACCAACGGTTCCCAGGCGAACTTGATTGTGATCGTTGCTCGCACCAACGAGCAGCCAGGAGGCAAGGGTGTTTCGTTGGTCGTCGCCGAAACTGATGGTCTCGAGGGATTCGCGCGTGGCCGGGTGCTCGATAAACTCGGTGCGCACGGACAAGATACTCGCGAACTGTCCTTCACCGACATGCGCGTCCCCGCCGCCAATATTATCGGTGGGGCAGCAGGCGACGGCCAGGGCTTTCGCCAGTTGATGCAGCAGCTGCCGCAGGAGCGTCTGGCAGTGGCGATCACCGCCGTTGGCCAAGCCGAGACTGCCGTTCGTCAGACCATCGAATACACGAAGGAGCGCAAACTGTTCGGTCAGACCGTCATGGATTTCCAGAATACGAAATTCACCCTGGCTGAGTGTGCAACCGAGGTGCTGGCAACAAAAACCTTCATCGACTATTGCATTGCCGAACACGACAAAGGCAACCTGACCACTGAGCAGGCATCAGCCGCCAAATACTGGGCAACCGATGTCCAGAACTCGGTGCTCGACCGGTGCCTGCAACTGTGGGGTGGATACGGCTTCATGATGGAATACCCCATCGCCCGCATGTACGCCGGCGCCCGAGTCCAGCAAATCTACGCAGGCACCAACGAAGTCATGAAAGAACTCATCGCCCGCGGGTTCTAAGACACCTGTGAGGCAGCTGCTCACAACAGCTCCCCGTTAGCGCTGGTCAACGACGGAGAACACCGGAGCCGGGTCTCTACTGCGCTTCGCGACGCATGCGCGAAGGGGACGTCTCTTAGCGAGCGTACATCCAGAGGGCAGCATCGAGAATGCGCAGTGGTTCTGTGTCCAAGATAGGATCCGAGTCTAGAGCTGCATGTACCGTCTCTGACGGTAGCTCGGCGAGACGTTGTCTAACGCGTTCGTTTTGCATCAGATGCCGAAACACTTGCCAGTCTTTTCGATAGTCTTTTAATGGCATGATGTCGAGGTAGCCACATACTACTCGATCTCTAACAGGAAAAAGGCTCGGCCGTTTTCTAGCAAGAAGTTTGCTTGTGGTTACCCAACGATTGGAAGTCTTGGAGTAACCATCAGCAAGAAGAGGTTTGACCATGCTGTAGAGCTCGCCCATCAGATCAAGGTCGTCTGTAGTCGTGTCTTCTAATGAACAGCTGGGTAATGCGCGCAGCTTTTCGCTTATGTCGGCTTGATTTTGAGTGTCTTGGAGCAGCCTTCGGATGGCACTTGCAGGAAAGCCAACATTTAACATTGATGTCGCCATGAGATCCGAAGACGTTAGACGATCCGCGTTATGTGGTTCCAACGTTACAAATGATGCCCCTACGTAATCTCCAGCAGGATCATAATATTTCGCGAGTTTGTTAGGGGTATCTGGGTCATTGAGAACAATCAGGGTGAGTTCTACTGCCCGGGAGAGGACGGATTCTTCGACTTCAGAGGATTCGTAAACGTAGTTAGTCATACTTCATGATTACACTTCTGAATGACTTGAGGCATAGATGGTTGGCGCCCCCACAGTAATGCGGTGATTATAACGAGTAAGCCTGTCACAGCTTCATGCGATGGGTCAGTCTCGGAGGTCGTAGCATTGTCTCTAGATCTCCGGGAGTTTGGTGAGTAGCCTCCGATTTTTATACCACGATTTACAGCCGCCATAGACATCTCCAAGCTCAACCTTTGAACCTCCTAGTGGACTGGTCGTTCCATGCTGTCTCGCCTGCGTGCCAGGACCATGGTGGGAACCCCGACGATCACATAAATGATCAGCGGGATGAAGGTCAGCGTGCTGGTGATCACTGCGGCAGGACGTTCGGCATCACCGGCGAATGGTTCATCCAGCTGCATGACGTTCATCGACGTCCCGAGGATGCCCAACACCGCAACCACCAGCGCCATGATCAGGCCGACGCGGTGCAGCTTTGGTTGGCTGCACCGCGTATGTTTGCGTCGTTGAGGACGTTCCTATTTCTTTGCTTCGTGGCGGAAACCGATCTTGATGGTGACCTGCCAGTCGACCACATGGCCTTCGCTGAGATTTCCGCGGATGGATTGCACCTCAAACCAGTCGAGATTGTGCAGGGTTTTGGACGCTTCTTCGATGGCATTGGCAATAGCGGTATCTGTACCGTCGGGCGAAGTGCCAACGATTTCGGTGATGTTATAAATATTATCGACCATGATTACCTCCTGGTTGTCGGCCCTGGGCCGGTTCCCTTCGAGGGCCTGGTGCTTCGCAACGCTACGGGCCCATGACGTGGACCGTCTACCCCTGTGTAACTGCTAGGAGGGTGGGGCGTTCTTGCCGACACCGTAATTATGTGATGAGCCGATGACGTCGCCGGACTTCCACTCATCCCAGCCGGGTCGGCCGGCCATGAACGCCTCGATCTGGTCCGCATCTGCTTCCAGTTTCGGATCGTGCTTGAGATAATGCTTCGTCTCGCGAGCGATGAGACCAGACAATATTGCTAGACCGATGAGGTTCGGTAGCGCCATCAACCCGTTGAAGATATCGGAGAACAGCCACACCACTTCGAGTTCTGCCGTGGCACCAACGAAGACGATCAACGAGAAAAACACCCGGAAGGGCATCACGAGGCGACGGCCAAAGAGGCGCTCAATGTTGCGCTCGCCGTAGTACGACCACGAGAGCATGGTTGAAAACGCGAACAGTACCAGGCCAATCGTGACGACCCAGTGGCCCCATTGTCCCGGGAGGCCGTTACTAAATGCTTCGCCGGTCATCAACGATGCATCGAGCTGTTCGCCCGTATTCGGATCCGTGTGACTCCATGTACCGGTGGTCACGATGACGAGGCCGGTGAAGCTGACCACGATGATGGTGTCGATGAACGTCTGCGTCATCGACACCAGGCCCTGACGGACCGGGTGACTGGTTTGTGCTGCAGCAGCCGCAATGGCCGCCGAACCGAGGCCGGATTCGTTGGAGAACATACCGCGAGCCACACCGTACTGAATGACAATAATAATGGCAGAGCCAGCAAAACCGCCTGCAGCCGAGGTTCCGGTGAACGCATCCGTAAAGACCTGGGCCAAAGCGCCTGGGAGGGCATCCAAGTTTGCCAGCAGAATATAGATCGCACCCAGGACGTAGAAGATGACCATAACAGGGACGAGGCCCGCTGTAACGCGGCCAATGGATTTGATGCCGCCGACGAGGACGAGCATCACGCACACGGTGAGGATGAGGCCGGTGACCCAAATGGGGATGTTCCAGCTACTTTCCACATTCGAGGCGATCGCATTGCCCTGGGTCATGTTGCCGATACCGAAACATGCGATCACCGCAAAGATTGCGAAGGCGAACGCGAGGATCTTGCCAACCGGGCCCTTAATGCCGCGCGACAGGTAATACTGCGGGCCACCGGATTTCTCGCCAGCGGCGTCGGTGCCACGGAAACGAACGCCCAGATAGGCTTCTGCGTACTTGGAAGCCATGCCGACGAGCCCGGTGACCCACATCCAGAACAGAGCGCCCGGGCCGCCGATGGCCAGGGCGGTGGCAACGCCGACGATGTTTCCTGTTCCAATGGTTGCGGCCAACGCCGTCGTGAGCGCTTGGAACTGGGAAATGTCGCCTTCGGAGCCGGGGTCGTTGCGCTTAATGATCCCAAGCTTGAGTGCCGGGAGCAGTTTAGTGAACTGCAGGCCGCCCAGGCGGAAGGTGAGATACAGTCCCACGCCGAGCAGTAGGGGGATGAGGAAGAACGGCCCCCAGACGAAGGAACTGATTTGATCAAGGATATCGAGAAGTTGAGTCATTGCTATGGAACCCCTTCAAACTGGTCCATAAGGACTACGGTGCGTGAGAAATGTTGGTGACAGGCGTCACTTAAGATGACAGCATACCGGAGGGCTCTTGGTTTCAATACCCCCGTACTCACGACACGCGGGCCTGCATTTACACTCAAAGTGTCAGCGTTGGTTCCGGTTCACGTCGACCTCCGATATCGTGGGGTGCAACACAATATCTAGTCCCTCAACGTTAGGACCACGATGTCAGCTGTCGTACACGGTTATCCATCCACAATGCAGGACGACTACCAGCTCACGATGGGGAGTTTGATTCGCCAATCCGTGCGCTCGTTTCCGGACACCGAGATTGTGCATCGCAACTCCAAGGGTGAATGGGGACGCACAACCTATAAAGAAAACTTCGACCGTATTGAACGGGCTGCCGCGGCGCTGGCAAAACTGGGGGTACGCATCGGCGATCGCGTTGGTGTGATGGACTGGAATTCGCTGCGCCACTACGAGCTGTACTGGGCAGTCCCCGCCATTGGTGCCGTGTTCACCCAGTTGAACTTACGCTTGGGTGAAGAAGACCTGCTATATGTTCTGGACGATACTGCGGCATCGGTGGTCATCGTCGACGAAACACTTGTACCGATGATCCAGGGCATTGCGACGAAAGCGCAGCACGTCAAAACCTGGGTCATTCTCTCCGACGGCGAGATCGAGCACAGCCTGCCCAATGCGGTGTACTACGAGGACCTTCTCGCCGAGGCCGAGCCACTGCCCGAGTGGCCGAACATCTCCGAAACCTCTGCCTTCGCGGCCGGCTACACCACCGGGACCACCGGCCGCCCAAAGGGCGTGTTCTACTCGCACCGTTCGCAGTTTTTGCACGCCTACGGCTTCGTCAACGGGCTTTCGGTGACGCCATTCGACGTCGTCATGCCGATTACACCGATGTTCCACGTGCTGACCTGGGGCACCATCCAGGCAACCGTGCTCGCCGGGGCAAAACTCGTGTTGCCGGGACAGTTCTCGGCTGACACCCTGGGCGAGATTACCGGTGCCATCACTGAAGAAGGTGTGACCGTCACCAACGGGGTGCCCGCCATCTTCAGCCCGATGCTTGAGGTGCTGAAATCCACGGGCGTCAAGGATCTCACCGGCCTGCGACTGCTGTGCGGCGGCACCGAACCACCGTTGTCGATGATCACCGGGTACAAGGAAACCTTCAACGCCGAAGTGGTCCACGCCTACGGCGCGACCGAAACGTCTCCGCTGGTCGCCGTCAACCGCATCACCCCGACGATGCGCGAACATCTGAGCGAAGAGGAACTCGAAGCATATGGTTCCAAGCAGGGGCGCGTGCCGGTCAATGTTGACATGAAAATCGTCGACGGCGTGGGCAATGAAGTGCCCGCGGATGGTGAGACCACCGGTGAGATGCTGATTAAAGGGCCGTGGATTACTGCGAGCTATCACGGGATGTCAGAGAGCGAGATGGCCGATAAGTTTGTGGATGGCTACTGGCGCTCCGGCGACGTGGCCACCATGGATCGGAACGCTTTTGTGAAGATCACCGACCGGCTCAAGGACGTCATCAAATCCGGTGGCGAATGGATCTCGTCCATCGACATGGAAAACGCCATGGTCGGGCATCCGAAAGTGGTCCAGGCCGCCGTGGTTGGGCTGGAGCACCCGAAGTGGGATGAGCGGCCTTTCATGTTGTTGGTCCTCCAGGAAGGTCAAGACATCACCAAGGACGAAGTGCACGAGCACCTGTTGAAACGCTTCGCGAAATGGCAGTTGCCTGAACAATTCCAGGTGGTCGACGAAATCCCCGCCACCTCGGTCGGCAAGATCGATAAGAAAGTCATCCGGAGCGAGTACCAGGACCTTTATAAGTAAGCCCGGTGACGACGAAGCGTGTCGGTGCGTGGCGGATGCCGGTGGGCAGACGGGGGTAGGTGCGGCGGAGGACGCGCCAGAGCCGATCTTCCCGCATCGAGTCGGCGCCATCCCAGTCCAAACCCAATTGGATGCGGATGTGGGCTGGCAACAGTCCAGCGGTGAGGAACTTCGCAAGCGGCATGGCGGTGCGCAACCACGCGGGAGCGCTTTCGGCCGCGAAGAGGTCTGCCATGATCTGTCGGGCGTTCTTGGTGACCTCGAGGTCGGACGTTTGCCATTCCCAATACTGTTGGAAAGCAGCGCGATCGCGAGGCCAGTACTCTTTCGGCATGCCTAATGCTGTGCCTAGGACTGCGTAACTGCGATAAATCTGCTCGGCGTCGTCGGGATGCTGTTCACCCCAGATGCGCCAGCGGACCTGCTCGGCCGTCCAATACAGCGTTGACGTCACCCAGCGTTGTGTGTCGGGGTCGGCGGCACTGTACTGTGCGCCGTCGAGGGTGCCTTCGACGGGTTCGTGGGCACGCGAGACCCAGTTGGCGACGGTGGTACGAGCTAACTGAGCTTCGGGTAGCACGACCGCGTAAATGTACTGCAGGGTGCGGCGCAGCCGGCCCAAAGGGTCTGCGGTGAAATTGGAATGCTGCGCCACCCCGGCAGCCACTGGTCGGTGGGCCACCTGTAACGCGATGGCCGCGCCGGCTCCGGCGAGCACGATGCCTTCCCACGCCAGCTGCACGTCGGTGCGCGGAGATTTCACATCCACCGTATGCCGTCCTGTTCATGTTCACGGATCCGGTAGGCCACCATGCGGTGCAGCAGGTGGCGGGGAACTGTCTCGGTATAAGGAATTTTGACCGAGCCTTTGCCCGTCTGGAAGGTCGCGAGTTCTGCGTCGAATGCGTCGCGGGTGCTCGGGGTAAAAACCACGTTGGCATGACGCTTGAACCCATCGACGATAAACAGGATGGTCCCGGATGCATGGATCCACGCCGGCGAACCCCACTTCAGTGCGGTGTGCGTATTCGGTGCGGCTCGGTCTGCGACGGCTCGCAATCGGTTCAGAGTACTGCGGGCAGGGGCGTGAAATTGGTCGAAGAATTCATCAACGGTGGTGGGTTTGCTCATCGTCAAAGAAAGCTCCTTTGGTCGCTGCGTCAGGTGTATCGTCGCTCTGCGTGACATTGGCATCGTCATCGGGCTGTGCGACGGGTTGGTGTTGCGGGATGACGTCGGAGATCATGCCGTCCACCGTGCGGATAAGCACGACCAGCCAGGCGAAGATGATCCCGGCGAACGCCAGTTCGAGCGCGGTCAAGTTGTAGTAGCCCAGCGGGTACCAGAGGGCCACAGAAAAGACGCCGAGTCCCAGCATGAGGTAGCTGATGACGTACATCGCCGCCGGGGCGCCAGGGAGCCAGATCGGGACGGTGAGCACCATGATCCCAAACGTCGCGGCCAAGATTTGCACGAAGCCGGTGTGGATCGGGTCGCTGACGTGGATCGAGACCAAGGACAACCCCACCATGCAGATCCCCATCAGCATCATGCCGCCTTTGAGCATCCGCACGAAACCGCGACGCTTCCCTTGCCGACGTCGGTGCTCTGCCCATGCGTAGAGGTCCTGGGAAATGAAATTCGCCAGGGTCGTCAGCACGATGCCCGTGACGGTGATGGTGGTGTTGAACGTCCAAAATGACAGGACCCCGGCCTGGCCGGTGCCCAGCTGAGAGAAGAACATGTGCCACCAGTATGGGTTCTCAGCCAGCAGCATCGAGGCCAACATGCCCGCGACCATGAACAGCGCGAGCAGCGTTGATATTGAGGCGGTGGACGCGCGAGAAGCCGAGCTGAAACCAAAGTAGGAGGCCACGGCCGAGACCAGGCACAGCAACACGGTCGCAGCAATTCCATCGACCACGAGTCCTTGAAACGCTCGTTGAAAGAGTTGAAAAGTGCTTAGCACGGCCAGGGTGGCGATGGCCCCGTGGGTGATGATCAGGCCGATGAAATCGAGGAGCCACCAGCCCCAGAACCGGCGACGCATCCATCCCAGGTTGCCGTGTTGCGGACCGGTAGCGATGATCAACCCGAGCAGGGCCGAGATCCCGGCGGCAATGCCTGCGGTCCAGCCGGCAACCGTGCCCACGGAGTAGTCGGCTGACAGTGGCGTGAGTTTGCCCGCGAATGCGATCAGACCAACCACCGCCGCCAGGGCTGCGAAGCTAATCGAAATCCAGATCGCCCGCGATTCCACCCGGGCCGCGGATTTTTGTGTGCTGTGCGCGGGGACAGCATAGTATTCGTGTTCTGGCTCTACTTTCCTCACGTCCACCATCCTAAACGCGGGAGCTAATTGAGGGATCTTTGGTGGCGTGCGCCAGACCGCTGATCTAAGATTGCTGCACAACTCTTTGAAAACTGTACAGAAAACTGTATAGTTTTAATTATGTCAACCTTCGAAGTTTCTCCGCACGTTGTTTCAGTCACTGAAGCCGCCACTCGTGGCGTACCAAATTTAGTACGCGCTGCTGAACTCGGTGAAGACCTCGTGGTGGAGCGCCACGGGAAAGCGGTTGCCGCAATAGTGAGTATGGAACATCTCGAAGAAATCAGGCAACTGGAGGAAGACCTCAAAGATAGTGTTCTTTTGCTGTCACGTTTGGCAACTGACTCCGGCCGACGCCTGAATTTGGATGATGTCATATCTGAATTAGGTTTCGACCGTGATGCATTAGATGCAGAACTCGATGCAGATCTAGCCGCCGGTCGCGAATGACACGTCGAGGTGGCCGACACCCTGAAGCCGAGGGTACCGTTGTTCGTCTCACCGACGCTGCTTGGGGCGATTTGCAGACGATGCTTCGTAAAGGCGATCCACAAGTTGTACGGTGGGCCCTCAAGAAATGCCTTCTACTAGAGCGCAACCCAGAAGCTGGCAAAGCTCTTCGAGGAAAGCTCATCGGCTTCCGAAAAATTGTAGTTGGTGACCGGGATTGGCGCCTTGTTTGGCGCGCGACTCATGATGACTCTGGAACGGTTGTCGTCGATGTAGCCGAGGTATGGGCATTAGGCGCTCGCAGTGATGCCGAAGTTTACAGGGAAGTTCAAGATCGCGTGTCACAGATGCGAGATGACCCTGCTACTGTTCCTCTCGCTGCGGCTATCGATGCCCTGGGTAGAGCTGCGTATGGTTTAAAAGCTTCGACTGAACCAGACGAGAAAGCAGCGGTTCCTGAGTGGCTCGTGAATACGCTTGTTTACGTCGTGAAAATGCCTCGACACGAGATTGCCCGATTATCTCCAGAACAAGCACAACGTATCTGGAATGGGTATATTTCAAACACGTCTGAATAGCTAAGCGTTTGATCGGATCAGAGACGTGACGCGTCAGCCGTGCAGAATATAAGGTTCGACCCTTCGGATCGTTGCGGCGAGTGACAGCGCCGTCGTCCCGGACGTCGCCGGGTTAATCGGGCTCGGTGCCGAGACGAATTCGAATCTGAAGCGGCCAGCGTCCCCGGATACTTCGACGACGTGGGCCGAATCAGTGCGCACCGGATCTGCAACCAATTGGACCTGGACACGTTGTAGCGATTCCGAGAGCGGCTTCGATCCGCGAGTTGCATAGGCCAGTGCGACTGCCACGTTGACGTTGCCCGGGAATTTCTCGATGGCCTCGATCGGGTTGCCAGTAAAAATCGTTTCGGGCTCGGTGAGCTGGTCTAATCGGTGTGCTTCGTCCGAGGACATCCACGATTGCACCAGCCCTGACGGATCCTTTGACGTTGTGATCGAGACGTTGTCGAGCTGATGCGCCACGGCTTCTAAAATGTCGAAACCGCCGATGGCGCCATTGGTGACGTGCAAGTGGGGCGTCATGAGTGAATCCGCGATATCCGGATCAGCCAGAGCACCGACCGAGGTGAGCACAAACGGTTTGTCCACATTCGGCAATAACTGTTGTGCTGCGGCCACCCCGGCGGCTTCGACCACGAGATCAGCCTCGGCAACCGCCTGGTCAAAGTGCTGTTGGGTAATGAGGCGAACACCGAGTGTGCCGCGCTCGCGGTGCGCATCGATATCGCGCACCATAGCGGTGAAGTCGTGATCCAGCAGCCGGACGATGTGACGACCGATCGAACCAAACCCCAGCAACAAAATCTTCATGGTGCCACTCTAGTAAATTTGCCGCGGCCTGCCGCCGTGCTGCAACGTTGGAAAGCTGCTGCACGTGAAGTGTTTGGGGCCCGTTAACTTTTTGATGTTTCTGCAGTTAGACGCCCACTTTATCGTGAATTCTGGTCGTCAACACAGCACGACCCGAGCGGAATTGCTCAAGGAAATTCTCATCACGAACGAAAAGGTTCTACATGTCGAAGAAAATCCTTCAACGCACTACCACCGGGGTATTGTCCCTGGCAGTGCTTGCCGGCGCCAGCATCGCCCCGGCATACGCAGACAACGACACCCAGTCTCCGAAAAACGTCATCGTGATGATCGGCGATGGCATGGGTTACAACCACGTGGCCAACACGAACCTGTATGAAACCGGACAGTCACAGTACATCACCGAGGGTGAGCCGGGTAACGTGACCGAGCAGGATGGCGAGCCAGTTCAGGCCTACGAAGAATTCAACCACATTGGCCTGGCCACCCACTCGTTGGACACCATGGCAGACGGTTACGAATACGATTCAGCCGGCGCCTGGGGCGACTTCAACTGGGCCAAGAACACGCCGACCGACTCAGCTGCCGCCGGTACCGCCATGGCGACCGGAACCAAGGTAAATAACGGCGCATTGAACGTCGATCCGGAGGGCAACGAGCTCAAGACGATGTCCGAGCTCGCACACGAAACCGGTCGTGCTGCCGGTGTCGTCTCCTCGGTGCAGTACAGCCACGCCACACCGGCCTCCTATGCGGTCGCGAACCCAGACCGCAACGCCTACCAGGAAATCGGTGCTTCGATGATCGACGCCGAGTACATGGACGTCGTCATGGGTGCCGGTCACCCAATGTACAACGATGACGGCGAAGAGCAGTCCGCCGCCTACGATTACATTTCCGAAGAGTCCTATAACGCGGTCTCACAGGGCAACACCGACTGGGACTACATGGATTCCAAGGGCGAATTCGAAGCCCTGGCGAACGGTGAAACGACCTCCGATAAGGTATTCGGTCTGGCCCCGGTAGCCACAACGCTGCAGCAGAACCGCAGCGGTGATTCCGAAGGCACTCTGCCCGGTGAAGTACCATTCAACGATACCGTGCCGGCCCTCGACACCATGTCCGAAGGTGCACTCAACGTCCTGGGTCAGGATGAAGATGGCTTCCACCTCATGATCGAAGGTGGGGCTATCGACTGGACCGGTCACGCCAATGAGACCACCCGAAACATCGAAGAAACTCAGGAATTCAATGACGCCGTCGACTCGGTCGTTGACTGGGTTGAGACCAACTCATCCTGGGACGAAACGCTGCTCGTGGTCACCGCTGACCACGAAACCGGTTACCTGGGCGGTGCCGAAGACGATCCCAACTTCACCGAAATGACCGGTAACGCCGGCGAATTGCCGACCGTCGGCTGGTCCTCAGGTGACCACACCAACCACCTGGTGCCATACTTCTTCAAGGGCGCTGGCTCGGATGCGATCATGAACTCGGCCGTTGGCACTGATGACGTTCGTGGCGACTACATCGATAACACCACCGTCGCGAACCTGTTCAAAGACGAACTGTGGGCCGAAGAAAACGACTCGGAAGAACCAGCTGAAGGCGACATTCCGGTTGAAGCTGAAGTAGAGGGTCTGCCAGATGAAGGTGGCGACCCAGAAGAACCAGGTTCGTTGGTGCTGTCCGTCTCTGATGGTACTGCAACGCTGGGCAACCAACGCAACGCCGGTGACCGTCTGCGGATGACCGGTACGATGCCATCGGTGACCGTGACTGATACTCGTCATGAAGCCAATGGTTGGGCAGTGGCCGGTCAGTCATCGGATCTGACCGCCGGCGACGGCACTGTGTCTGCTGATCACCTCGGCTGGGTTCCCAATGTTGCTGATGAGTCTCAGAACCCGATTCCAGGTTCGGCAATCGCCGGCACCATGGCCGGTGGCGAAGGCTTGTCCCTGCCACAGACCCTTGGTGAAGCCAACACCGACAACCGCGTGGGCTCAACCGAGCTCGCTGCTGACCTGAACCTCGAAGTCCCAGTCGATACCGAAGCCGGCACCTACGATGGTGCACTTTCGGTCTCACTGTTCCCAGTTGACTAAGACAACGGTTCAAACACCATAGTGACACCATGCACGACCCAGTGCACTCGATGACGTCGGCCAGCCACCGGCCCGCTGTGTGCGGAGCGGTGAGGCCGGCGTCATTGGTGTTTGACAGCTTCCCACTTACGAAAGACTCCACTTGATGCAACGTCCCACCTCTCTGTCCCCGCGCCGTCGAACCGTCACCGCATGGTTGGCATTGTCCCTGTTGCTGACCTTTTTTCTCAGTACTGTCTTTGCTTCCTCGGCCCCAGCGGATACCGAAGATGCTGCGCCAACTACCGTCTGGTCGCTTACTCCAGCCCCGCAGGAGGATGACGAAGACAGGGTGTCCTTCCGCTTTGATGTGCCCCCGGGTGACAGCGTCGAAGATGCGGTTGAGCTGACGAACTTCTCCGCTCAGGAGGCCACTTTCACACTGCAGGCGGCCGATGGTGTGGTGTCGGAATCGGGGACGTTCGATATTCTTCGTCCCGGTGAGGAGAACGAGGCGGCTGGGCAGTGGATTGAGCTGGACCAGCAAGAAGTCACCGTGCCTGCGGATGAATCGGTGACGGTTCCGTTCACGTTAACCGTGCCGGAGAATGCGACTCCGGGGGATCAGCCGGCAGGTATTGCCGCATCTGTTTCGACAGATGAGGGCGACGATGTGTCGATGGTGTCTCGTGTGGGGGCGCGTATTCACTTGCGTGTCGATGGTGACATTATGCCGACCTTGGCGGTTGAAGACCTTGATGTTCAGTACAGCCAGAATTGGAATCCTTTTGCGCCGGGTACCGCGACGGTGAGCTGGACGGTGCGTAATACCGGGAATGTTCGGCTCGGTGCACAGCAGGCGCTGAGTTCGTCGGGACTGTTTGGCCTTGCGACGGTTGAGGAGTCCGTTGAACCGATTCGTGAGATTTTGCCGGGTGGCGAGGCCCAGCTCCAGGTTGAACAGGAGGTTCTACCGCTCTTTGTTCTAAATTCGACGGTGAGTCTTGAGCCAAGTGTCGTTGGCGACGATGAGGTTGATGCTGAGCTGAGTACGGCGACGGGTGGGGTGACCGCGGCGGCGATTCCTATTCCGCAGCTGATCATTGTGGTGTTGGTCGGCGTCTTGGTTTGGTGGCTGGTGACGCGGAAGAAACGTCAGTCGAGGAAATTTGATGCTGCTGTGGCTGCTGCCGCTGCTGAACGATCGACTTCGTCTGGCGATTCGGACGCGGAGGAAGATGAGTCAGGAAACGAAAGCTCTTCCGATGATGCTGAGGATACGGACCATACTGGTGCGGCTGCCAAGCAGCGTAGCGGCCGACGGGCTGGTGGGTCACGAGCACGGCGCAATGGTGCAGACTGACAGGTTTGTTTTAGATTGCCCAGTAGAGGTTGCGCAACAGCGGTTGTGACGGGTCGAGCCAGAGGGCGGGCTGAAAGAAGATCAAACCGTCAACTTTTCGTATGGTCCATTTTCCGTTGTGCACGGCAGCGTGATGCGTCGGGCACAACGTCGTCGCGTTCTGTTCATCGGTGTTGCCGCCTTGCATCCATTCGATGAGGTGGTGGATGTCGCAGAGTGCAGCGGGGGTAGTGCATCCGGGCGCTCTGCAACCTCGGTCTCGAGCAAGAATGGCGCGTCGCTGCGTCGGCGTAAAGAGCCGGTAGGTACGTTTTTGGTTCAGCACGGTATCGGGGCCATCCCATATTTGTGCCACGATTTCACAGTCACATCCCAAGGGTTCAGCGTCTTTGGGATGAAGCGGTCCGACATTGATGGCTTCCGACTGGAACGGCGTCCACGGTACGGGGCTGACAGGACTGGTCGAGTCCGTCAGCTCGTCCGGGATGATCTGACCAACCGGGTCGGTTCCTTGAAGGACCGGTGGGATAATTCCGTCTGGGCCAGGCGGTCTTCGCACTTCCGGCGGTAGTGGCGGTAGACCTAACATTTTGTGTGCTGTTTGCACGTCTTGCACCATGACCAGTTGTGCATGTGTACCATGAGCTCGTTTGATCGCTGCTTCTGTTGGATCCATACTCAATAGCATCCGCAGGGCACCGATGAAGTAGCCGCCGAATTTCTGGTCTTCGGTCATGCTGTCGATGCGTTGCATATAGCCCGCGGTGATCGGGTTGCCGTGGGCATCTTCTCCAACGATTTCATCCGGGTCGAAATCTGCATCATCATCGCCCTGAGTGGAAACGTGACCGGTTACGTCTGTTGCCTCACCGACGTTTGTTGGATCTGAATCAACATGGAGGAAATCGGCGATGTCTTCTGGAATGAACGGGGTCTTACCATCCCAGTTGCGCTGATAGGTCTTGAGGGTTTTGAACGCAGCGTACACGGCTGGCGTGGCGTGCATTGAAATCATGCCGCTACCATCGCCACAATCTCTGGTTTTGAGCGCGTTATCTGCCTGATTTTTTAGTGTTTCGGACGGAGGCGGTCCGTCGGGATCCATTTCATATGCGATGCGATCGAGCCACCGTTGCTTGGCTTTGCTAAATGTATCTGGATCCGAGATTTCCGCAGCCTCCGCTAGGACGGGTTCAAATGCAGCAAGCACCAGATCTTTGTACTCTGTGGACTGACCGACTTTTCGAGCGTATTTGGTCAACTCTTTATCCAGGTCGGCGAGTCGATCGGCGTTTTCAGATGAGATACGGCTTGCCGACATCGCCTCGGCGACTAGCGGGAATTTTGGCTGAGAAGTGGCAAGCTCGGGATCGTGTCCATGCGCGAAGGCAAAGCACCGTGCTCGTTCAATAAGCTTGCGTGCTCTGTAGCTGCTAAACCGCATCGATTCCGTAAAAAACTCTTTGACGTTTTTGAAGGGCTGTTGCTCGAACTCAACGCCCAAATACGTTGTCGGTTGTTCTAAGCCGCGTTCAACGTGCCGTGCGTAGTGCGCCATAATCGCATCGAACCCGCGGTCCAGCTGCTGCAGCATGTGTCCAAGTCCCCGGATGGTGTCATAAAAATTATCGGGTGGAGTGGTCTTGATGATCGGTGCTTGCGTAGCGTCGTCGGATGTTGAGTCACCCTTCAGCCCTGCCCAATCTGCCCCGGAAGCCTCGTGGTACACCGCGATTTCATCATAGAAGGTCCGTGGGTTCGCGATTCGCTCCATCACCACGCGCATCAGCATGGTGAGGGCATAGATGAGTTCGCCTAGAGAGGCTGATTTGAAGGCATCCATATTCAGGACATGCGTGCGCACGGGGGAGCCAACGTCGGGGAGAATCGGCGTCTCAACCACGGCAGTGCCCTCTCATGATCTCGCTGGAATGTGCGGAAATGTTCTTCCTATTCTACCCTGGTGCGCTATTGATGGCAATACTTTTGATGTAGTTTTTTAAGTTATTGAATATGTTTTGTTGTTCTATATCATAGGGATATGAAATTACAGGGTGGTGTCATGTGTATTGTGGATAACTTCATGGTGTGCTGAAAAGTTTTCCACAATCCTGCGATGGGGGCGCGTCCTGTTCTGCGGCTCATAGAGCACACAAAAAGGGACCCGACGGTCGTAACCATCGAGTCCCTGCTGCCTACCTTTGGCTTGAGTCTTAGGACCTCAGCTCGCGGCGGTAATGTATCAGTGGCGCTTCCTCACCAGAGGGTGTTTTATCCACGTCGCGCGCGATCTCCAGAAATCCGGCACGTTCAAGAATGTGCTTGGAGGCATCGTTGTTTACTACTGTTCGGGCAGTTAAGTCATCCAACCCGCTCTGTCGGGCGAGTGCTGCCGAAAGTTCAAGTGCGCCGAGCGCGTGGCCTGTGCCGCGTGCTTCGGGATGGAGCCAAAAGCCCACTTCCGCGCTGGTCCGGGTGACATCAAATAACACCAGGCTGCCCAGGAACGTATCCGCTTCGTCGACGATGCTCAACAATCCTAGGTCGCCGCGCTCAAGTCCGGCCGGGGCTTGGGTCTCAGCCAGGTGCTGGACCGACGCATGCGAGTATTCTGCTTCTGGTAAGTGCCCAAATTGTTGGACGAGGGGATCCTGCGTCCCGGCGAGATAACGGTCGGCATCCTGCTGGGCAAGCAACCGTAGGCTTCGGACGCCGTCGGTAATGGGAAGAAGCGTGGAGTTAAGCATGGCACCAAACTATCACGGGGTCCCGCTATGAGGGCATGGCAAACTCCACAACGAGGATGACGAAGTTGCCGCTGACGAGGCCCTGTTCTCGTTGGTGTCGACCATTAGAGTGAGAGCAAGCTTGCCCAGAACGCGATCGGATGCGGGGCAGCGGTATCTTGGGAAAGGAGCTTTGAGCATGGCAAAGAAAATTTACATCGCAGTCGGAGTGGACGTTGACGCCGTTGGTGGGTGGTTAGGATCCTACGGCGGTGAAGATTCACCAAACGATATTTCTCGCGGCCTGTTTGCCGGGGAGGTCGGAGTGCCGCGTCTTCTCCAGTTGGCGCAGCGTCGCAATATTCCCTTCACGTGGTTCTGGCCGGGGCACTCCATCGAGACGTTTCCGGAACAATTTGATCAGGTCGTCGAGGCCGGCCACGAAATTGGTCATCACGGGTACTCGCACGAGAACCCGTTGGAAATGTCGCCACAACAAGAGACCGAGGTGTTCGAATACGTCTACGACCTCATCGAACAACGGTCAGGTACTGCCCCGGTTGGTTACGTCGCGCCGTGGTGGGAGATGTCGCACTACACCAATGAGCTGCTGTCGAATGCCGGCATGCTCTACGATCACTCGTTTATGCACCGTGACTTCACCCCGTATTATGTGCGCGTCGGTGACACGTGGACGAATATCGACTACGAAGCTGCCTCGGCAAAAGAGTGGATGAAACCACTGGTCCGCGGTGAAGAAACCGATCTGGTCGAGATTCCGGCGTCCTGGTACATCGACGACTTGCCCCCGATGATGTACATCAAATCCAGCCCCAACTCGCACGGCTTTGTGAACCCACGCGACCTTGAGCAACTGTGGCGAGACCAATTCGATTGGGTGTACCGCGAGATGGACTATGCGGTCTACCCGATGACGATCCACCCGGATGTCTCGGGGCGTCCACAGGTATTACTCATGCTGGAGCGTCTCTTCGTCCACTTCGCCTCCCACCCGGGCGTGGAATTCGCGTATATGAAAGATATCGCTCAAGACTTTAAACAACGCTACCCACGTAGTAGCTAAGGTTCGATGATCCGTTCGTCACTGCCGTGTGCGGGGGCGAGCTTGCCGATGTCGGCGACTCGCAGCGGCGTGAACTTTTCGTTGCTGTGGGCTGAGACGACCTTGCCGGTGACGCACACGTGATCGCCGCCGTCGTCCAGCAGGGAAATGCGTTCTAGCACCATGTGGTTCGGACAATCAGCAAGCAACGGCATCGACTGTGCATCTGTCGCTACGTCGAGGTCTGCGAACTTGTTGACGTGCTGGCCCGAATGTGTCCCGAACTGCTGTGCCAGTGCAAGATCATCAGCGGTGAGGAAATGCACCGCGAAGTGTGTGGCCCGCAAGCCCACGCGATACGTGTGGTTCGCCTTGGACAGCCAAATGCAATAGTGCTGCGGTGAAATGCTCGCTTGCGAATGGTAGCCAACCAGACATCCGGCTTGGGTATTTTCGACGCTGGTGGTGACCACGACCAGCGCCGAGTTGACCGAGCCCATGAGGGTTTGGAAAGGATGTTTACTCATCGTCGTGGGCTCTTTTCTGTCGTGCGGATTCGTAGCGGAGAAAGAGTGTATCGTCCTCGCCGAGCACACTTTTGAGTTCAAAGCTGCTGATTCCCGCCCCGTCCGGGGTCAGGCCAACCGGCAGATTGTCGCCACCGAAAATCGGGGCAATCGACAGGCAGAGTTCATCGAGACGGTCTGCTGCGACGAATTCACCCAGTAGGGTAGGGCCACCCTCGCACAGCACGACGCCGTAGCCGCGTGAGGCGAATTCGCGCAGTACGTGTTCGGGCTCGACGCGGTCTTGGCCAACAATGATGACGGTTGCGTGCCGTTTCGCTTCGGCCAGCCGGTCCGGATCAGCCGAGGCCGACGTGATCACCATGGTTGGAGCGTGTTCGGGCGCCTCGGTAAAGAGTTTGAGATTCCAATTCAAATCCAGGCTGCCGCTGACGACCGCAACCGGCGGGGTCGGTGGTTTGCCATCGCGCTCGCGTTGCTCCTGGGCTTCATCGGATAACCGCACCAGCCCGTAGCCTTCGCGGCGCACTGTCTCGGCACCTACGAGCACGACGTCGGCAATCTGACGCATCTGACGGAACAGTGTCTGGTCGGAGCCGGTGGATAGCGCTCCGACTTTCCCATCGATGGCAGCGGTCCCGTCCAGGCCCGCGACCATATGTCCGGTTACCCAGCACTCGTGTTTCGGAGCGCTGCGATCGACGGCCAAATACGGTGCCATCGAGTCTTCAAGTTCATGACCGAATTCGTAAATACGCATGTTGCGAGTCTACGAGCGGGGCCGCACCCGTGTCTGCCTCACAGGTGCGGCCCGGAACCATTCAATCTTGGGGGTTTTACTGACTTTCGGTGCCGGATTCCTCGGCTTCGAAGTCAATTTCTGGTTCGTAGTCGGTGGGCGTCACGGTAATGACGACGCGGCGGTTGTCTTGACGGCCCGCATCGGTCTCGTTGCTGGCTCGCGGGTAGTCTTCGCCCATACCCGTGGCGGTGACGTTACCATCGGCGATGTCGCTGTGTTCTTTCAACCAGGCGACCACCGATTCGGCACGTTTTTCTGAAAGTTCGTCGTTGTCGGCGTATTGTTCGGATTGCAGGTTATCGGTGTGGCCTTCCACGGTGATGGCGTAGTCTCCACCGCGGTTTTCGATGTCGCCGGCGATGGCTTCGAGTTCAGATGTGGCATCGGAACGCAGTGCATGCTCGTCACTATCAAAGAGCACATCGCCCTCGGTGGTGTAGGAGATCTCCTGGTCCTTTTCGGCGTACTCGGTGTGGTCGGCACCCTCAACCTGGTAGGACTCTAGGTAGGCATGTTCAAAGTGCGCATGTCCCACGGAAATGCTGGGTATCTCGTACGTGCCTAAAGTTTCGAAACTGACCATGTCGTTGCTCTCGGTGAGCACGCTCGACCGGTTCAGTGTGGGTCCCATGTTGAATGACGCGAGGATATGTTCGCGCTGAATGTGAGGACGGATGACATGGGATACGTAATCACCGTCCTGGGCGTCATCGGGTTCGGTCTGACAGACCTGTTCTTGAAAGGAGCCTTCCGCCGTGATTGGTTCTGATTCAATGGCCGGCTGGACTTGTTCTTCTACCACGGTGCCATCGGGCAATTCCACGGCTTCCAGCACACGCTCCGGAATACGATATCCCGGGATATACGAGTCCGAAATCTCGACTGCCGGCAAGCAACCTCCGGGGGCCGGATATTCAATCACACACCCGGCTTGCCCTACGATTTCTGGGATGACGATGCCGGGTACCCCGGGGATTTCGACTTGCTCACCATCAACCTCAACGGTCTGGTCTTCGAGGCCCTCAACTTCTTGTGCTTCCACCACGACGTCGTCGAGCCATTCGACGGTGGCCCCTTCCATCTCTTCGGCCTCGAGGCAGGCTTCGAATTCCATCGGTTCATCAACTTCGGCAACGAGCATGTTGAATCTCGGTGGGTTCTTCCGGTGTCGATGGTTGTGCCGTGGCGACTTCGCCATCTTGAAATCCGGCGCGTTCGGGGGCAGCGCTGCAGGAGGTCAGGGCAAAGGCGCCGACGAAGCCGAGGCCTAGCGTGGACCGAACCAGGGTGGGCCAGTGAGTGATGGTCATGGTGTCTCCTTACCGAGAGCAACAAGATTGTGGTTTTGCCTATGAGTCGGGCTCAACATCAAAAAAGTTGCAACCATTTCAAAAACTTTTTAGCGTTCCTCGGTCACCCGGACTTGGTGACGAGTCTCGAGCTCTTCACCATCTGGGCCACGTGCGCGCAATATAATGTCATTGGTTCCCGGTTCCGTCGCGGTCACGGTCGTTTCTGCTTCGTCGACGACGTGGGTACCGGTGGGCAGCGCCCAGACCCAACTGTCTAGACCCTCGGTTTCGGCGGTGAATGTGGCCGCTTCGCCCACGGTGACCTCTTCGGGGCCGGTGATGGCGATCGAGGCATCATCGTTGGCGGATGGATACCGGTCCCCACCCAAGAACAGGCCGAGCACCAGACCGATGATACCGGTCACCACGGCTAAACCGCTCAGCAGCAGCGTCGTCATCTGCGCGTCACGCCCTACAACGGGCGTCGGGATCGAATCTTGGAGTTCACCGTCCGCGGTGTGTTTCGGCGGCGAGGCGGGTGGCGCTGACGGTGCCGGGGCAGGTACCAGCGCCTTTTCGATTTCGTCTAGCCATTGGGCCACGGTCTGTTGGCGGTCGGACGGATCGCTGTGCATGCCGCGTTGCACCACCTTGGTGAACGCTTCCGGCGGTTGGCTGCCTTCAACCACCCAGGCCAACAGCGCTGAGGCAGCCCAGATATCGGCACGAGTGTCGACCATGCCCGGTTGTGATTGTTCGGGTGGACGAAATCCTGCGGTGCCTCCAGACACCGTCAGGCCGGAATTGATGGCGAGGTCCTTACACATGCCTAAATCCGCAACCAGCAGACGCTCATCGCTGCGGATCAGATGCGACGCCGTTGACTGTGAGGCTTTAGGGTGCGGTTCACTTGCGATCAGCAAGTTTCCCGGGCTCAGATCCCGGTGCACTAATTGTGCCGTATGGACGGCTTCTAGGGCGCTCGCCAAGGGACGGACCAGGTTCAACACGTCGGTCGAAGATGGTTTCCAACCTTGCGCTCGCAACGATTGCACGCGTTTCTCTAGGGTGGCGCGGTCGGCCAGTTCCAACACCAAAAAGGGTTGTTGGCGTGACGATTCGCCGATGTCGTGCACAGTGACGACGTGTTCGGACGCAATGCGACGCAGACTGCGGCCCTCGGAAATGAACCGTTCGCGAATTTCAGGGTTCAGACTGTGGTTCTCCGCAAGGATTTTGACGACCACGGTGTCATCGAGCAGGTCATCCTGAGCGCGGTAGACGGTCGCGAATGAGCCGACGCCGAGGACCTCGCCGAGTTCATACCGTCCCGCGTTCATGCTGCACCGTCCTGATGACGCAACCGGGCGGCCACCATCGCGCGGCCCCGGCTGATTTGGGCTTTCACGGTACCTTCAGCCCGGTTCAAACGTTCGGCGATATCGGCATAGGGTTCGCCTTCGATATCACGCAGGATGACGGGTATTCGATAGAGCTCAGGGAGGGCATCCAGCGCGTCGCGTACGGTGGCACGAGTCGCAATGACGGAACTCATGTGCGCGGCCGGGGAGATATCGCCGTCATCGAGTGGAACAGTCGCGCGTTGTCGACGCAGATGATCCACCACGCGCCGTCGCACAATACTGTGCACCCACGTGGTGACTTTGCTGCGGCCGTCGTAGGTATGAACCGAGTCGGCAATAGAAATGAGCGCATCCTGACTCACATCATCCACCGCTGTATGGTCCAAGAGTGCGGCTCCGGCGAAGCGGCGGACCGTGCCGGAACCGTCCAAGACTTCCAAGAACAGTTCGACGGCTTGCGGTTCGGACGTGGCATGTTCAGCAAGCAGGGCCAGTGCCTCATCCAGATGAGAAGAATTGGTCAGCGGGTTCACTGCTCTGCGAGCGGACGTATAGTCGGCCTTATGCAGCGCGTGGTTTAACGTCATGAGCGAGTCCGCTACATCCGTTGGCAGATGGTCGTTGGATCCCCTCATATCCACGAGTCTATGGTGTCACATCGCTGATGTGTATTCTTATGTCCATCGTGTCAGTGCCATACGGTCGCATCATGTCTAGACTGGGGGCATGCGATCAGAACTCATTGGATTCGGAACACTCGTTCAAGCTGGCCGAGACAACCCAGATATTTACCGCACCGCAGCATTATCTGCACTGGAAATCGGGTATCGCACGCTCGACACGGCGCTACGGTATGAAAATGAAGTGCAAGTCGGTCAAGCCATTGCTCAAAGTGATGTGCCGCGTGACGAGATAACCGTCACTACCAAGATTCCCGGCCGCTTCCACGGCTACCACGAAGCCAAAACGTCCATCATTCGCTCGCTGAATGATTTGCGACTACCGTTCGTCGATAACGCCCTGATCCACTGGCCGTTGCCAAGACAGCACAAATATGTCGATACCTGGCGTGCGATGATTGAAATGCGTGACGCCGGACTGATCCGGACCATCGGTGTCTCGAACTTCTTACCCGAACACTTACAACGCTTGGCTGATGAAACCGGTGAGATGCCCGCCATCAACCAGGTGGAAATGCACCCGTACTTCGGGCAAGCAGAGCTACGGGCCTTCCATGACGACCACGGCATTGTCACCCAGGCGTGGTCACCGCTGGGACGCACATCGGACATGACTGATGACCCTGTGCTGACACGGGTTGCTGAGAAGCACTCGTCAACTCCGGTGGAAGTAGTGCTCGCTTGGCACATCCACCACGGCTCCATGCCGCTGCCAGCGTCGTCGAACCCTGAACGCCAGCGCGCGAATCTCCTGTTCGACGTCGAACTCGACGCGGACGATATTGCTGCCGTTGATAGTCTGGAACGTGGCCGAATCTATCAGGACCCCGCGGTGCACGAGGAGTTTTAGGCGAGAACACCCGAGCTATACCGCGCGTAGTGGAGGAAGTTTTCAGGCAGCTACACTAATCTATGTCCGATTGAAAGATTGAGAGTAGATGAGCCAAACTTCCCAACGCAAAACGTCGCTAATCGGCAACCTGATCCGCGGCGCACTGATCGGCATCGTCGAGACCATCCCCGGTATTTCCGGTGGCACGGTGGCCCTGGTTGTTGGTATCTACCAGCAGCTCATCGAATCGGCCTCCGCATTGATCCGCTGGAGCCTATCTCTGGTTCGTGGACGTCGTGACAACGCGCGCCAGTACTGGCAGAACATTTCCTGGCGGCTGCTCATCCCGTTGGGCATCGGCATGGTGGTCGCGGTCTTTACCGTTGCCGGCCCCGTGGTGCATCTGGTCGAAACCTACCCCGAGCGCATGCGTTCGCTGTTCTTTGGCATGGTTGCAGCCTCTGTCATGGTTCCGCTACTCATGGTTCGTGACGATGTGCAATACCGCCGCAAAAAGTTGGGGTGGCGCCATGCGGTCTTCTTCGTTGTCGGCGGCGTCGTCGCATTTGCCGTGCTCTCGCTTCCGGCCACGCAAGCATTAGAACCACACTGGTATGTGATCTTGCCAGCCGCAGCCATCGCTGTCTCCGCGCTGGTGCTCCCTGGCTTGTCGGGTTCGCTTATTCTACTCACCGTCGGACTCTATGAACCGACACTAGGTGCTGTTGAGTCACTCGATTTTGGGTATCTCGCCGTGTTCGCCGCCGGGATGGTGCTCGGGCTGATCGTGATCGTACAAATCCTGAAATGGTTACTTGAACACCATCACGCGACCACGCTGATCGTCCTGTCCGGTGTGATGGTTGGCGCGTTGCGTGCCCTGTGGCCGTACCAGACCGAGGATGGCGCATTATTGCCCATCGGTGATGGCCTCGGGCTCAACATTGTGCTCGGCCTCGTCGGTGCCATCGTCGTGGTCGTGATGGTATTAGCCGATCGAAAGATGAGTCGTCGTGCACCACAACCCGTCCATTAGCGTCGCCGCCGTCGTCCTGATGCGCGATGACGGCCGGATTGCTCTGGTCCGGAAGCATCATACGGACGCCTTCATGTTTCCCGGTGGTAAACCCGAGCCTTCCGAGGAGGGGCCGACCACTGCCATCCGCGAAGTGTATGAGGAGCTCGGGCTCAGCTTAGATCCGCAGACGCTAGAACATCTGGGCGATTTCACGACGCCGGCAGCCAACGAGCCCGGTACACAGCTGCTCTCCCAGGTGTATGCGGCAGCGCTGCCCGCAGGGGTTTCGGTCGCTGCCCAAGCCGAGATAGCTCAACTCATCTGGGTCGACGCTCACGACGTCGGGCTACCCTCCGGTACGACACTGGCACCGTTGAGCGCGACGATCTTGGGCTCTTTGGAGCAGCCGGAGGGCGTCGAGATGACACTCACAGAGTTTGAACAGTTGGTGAGTCAAGAGCTTGAATCCCTTCCGAAAAGGCTCGTCGACAGTCTCGACAATGTCGTCTTTGCGGTGGAAGATCGTCCGGCTGATGGCTCATTGAACGTGCTCGGGACGTATGAGGGACATGATCGATTCGATCGGGCGGATTATGGTTACGCGCAGTTGCCTGACGCGATTGTGGTCTTCCGTGAGCCTATACTCGCTATTTGTGATGATGTAGCGCAAGTGCGTCATGAAGTCCACGTCACGCTGGTGCACGAGATCGGGCATTACTACGGGATTGATGACGCCGCACTCCATGATCTTGGCTGGGCGTAAAACGCGTGCCACAATAATATCACGGCCCCGAACAGTGCCACCACAGGAGTGAACACCATGAGTTACCCGCAGTATCAACAACAGCACCTACCGCCAAGCAACCTGCCACAACAGCATGGCGGTTATGCTCCCCAACAGGAAGCGACGGATGGCCTGGGCAGTTGGGTGCTGACCACGTTTTTGATGTTCATTCCGCTGGTGAACATCATTTATTTGCTCGTGCTTGCCTTTGGTGGAAGCAACTCGCTTGCGAAACGGAACTTTGCCCGCGCCACACTCATCTGGATGCTCGTCAGTTTTGTTCTTGCGATTATCGTGGCCATTGTGCTGGCGACGGCTGGGGTCTCAATTTTTAATGAGCTCTCCAATAGCTACTCCACTAACTACGCGTACTGACCAGGTGCAAAATACAGATTCGCGTGGGCTTTGCAGCCTGGGTTGAAATCCGTCTGACAACCCGGACACGAGCCGGTGGACAAATAGTCGGTGACGCTCAATTCCAGGCCGCACATGCCACATAAGACCGCTGGTTCATGGAAGTGGTCGGTTGGCCAAACCTCTGCAGGATGGTCAGCGAGGGCCTCGTGGCAGGCGTGGCACGAATAGTGGACATGGCAACAGTAGTGTTTTATGGCGATGACGTCGAAGGGCTGATGATAGTGCGCACAGCGCGTGTGCTCATCGATTTGAATCCCATAGACCGACCGTTGCAATGTCATGTTCGTTCTTTCTGCCCCTGAGGTTAGCTGAACGCTGCTTCGCCGGTGAGTTTCTGGCCGACGATCAGGGTGTGCACTTCGTCGGTGCCCTCGTAGGTGCGTACCGATTCAAGGTTGTTTGCATGGCGCAGCGGTGAGTACTCGGCGGTGATGCCGTTGCCTCCCAGGATGGTGCGGCACTCGCGAGCAATCTCAATAGACACCCGTACGTTATCGAGTTTCGCCATCGAGATGTGGTGCAGATCCATCGTGCCGGCATCGTTGGCTCGACCCAACTGCAGCGCCATGAGTTGGCCCTTATTCAGTGCGATGGTCATATCGGCAAGTTTCTTCTGGGTCAGTTGGTAGGCGGTCAGCGGCTTGCCGAACTGCATGCGGGTTGAAGCGTAATCCAGGGCGGATTCAATCGAATCACGAGCCGCACCCAACGCGCCCCAGGCGATGCCATAGCGCGCCTCATTCAAGCAGGCGAATGGTCCACGCAAACCAGGGTTATGCGGCAGGATCGTATCCACTGGGAGCTCTACATTCTCGAGCGAGATGTCGCACTGTAGGGATGCGCGCATCGAAAGTTTCTGTTCGATGGCTTCGGCAGAAAAGCCTGGTGTATCGGTTGGCACGATGAAACCGCGCACGACCATCGCGTCATCGGGGCGGGTATCGCCGTCTGGATGCACACCGGCGGCCTTGGCATCAGCAACCGAGACCTTGGCCCAAATGATGGTGATGTTGGCAATGGTCGCCAGGCCGATCCACCGCTTGGCGCCATTGAGTACCCATTGACCATCGACGAGCTTGGCGTGCGTTGTCATTGCTGACGGATCAGAACCCGCAGTTGGTTCGGTCAGCCCAAACGCACCGATGACTTCACCGGCGGCTATCTTTGGCAGCCAGGTCTGCTTCTGTTCTTCGGACCCGTTTTTGGCGATGGCGGTCATGGCCAGCGAGCCCTGCACTGAGATCACGGTACGCAGACCCGAATCGCCGGCTTCCATCTCATGCATGGCGATGCCATATTCGACAGCGGAGCGTCCGCCACAACCGTAGCCTTCAATATGCATGCCGAAGAGACCAAGCTCGGCCATTTCTGGGATCAGCTCGGTAGGCAAGTGCGCGTCGTCGTACCACCGGGCAATATTGGGGCGCACGCGCCGGTCCACGAATTCCGCAACGGTATCGCGAACTTGCAGCTCCTGCTCGGTGAACATCGAGGCGATATTGAAGAGATCTGTTGTCGACATGAATGCTCCGTAGGTCTGACCGTGTGACGGCCTGCGTGGTATTTTCGTGATGCTCTTCACGGTAGCGAACCGGGTGGGTGCGGGCAACAAGGAACCGCATCATTGCACAGAACGTGCGCAATCAATGCTGTTGTCGCATCGATCTTGCAATGCGAGGGTCGAGCGGTTGAGCATAGAAACCATGATTACAGCTGCGCCCCACACCACGCCCGGAGTCCTCGACGGTATCGTCGTCGCCGATTTTTCGCGCGTACTCGCCGGACCGTACGCCACGATGATGCTCGCCGATATGGGTGCCACCGTCATCAAGGTTGAGTCGCCAACCGGTGACGATACGCGTGCGTGGCAGCCGCCGGTGCGTGAGGATATGGCCACCTATTTCTTGTCGGTCAACCGCAATAAACATGCCATTGCATTGGATTTGCGCGACGATGACGACCTCGACACCGCGCACAAGCTGCTTGCCAAAGCGGACGTGTTCATCGAAAACTGGAAGCCGGGTGGGCTGGCCAAATTCGGGATGGATCCCGAGGCCGTGGCCGAGCGATACCCGGAGCTCGTGCATGCATCGATCACCGGTTTCGGCACCACTGGTGGGGCACATCTGCCGGGTTACGATCTGCTGGCGCAGGCCGCTTCGGGGCTCATGGATATCACCGGTGAGCCAGAATCATCTGGCCAAAAGGCCGGAGTCGCGATCTTCGACGTCGTCACCGGTCTGCACGCCACGGTTGGCATTCTCGGCGCACTCCAGGAGCGTCAGCGCAGCGGAAAAGGCCAACACATCGCGGTGAATCTGATGTCTTCGGCGTTGTCTGGGTTGGTCAACCAAACCTCGGCCTATGTGGCCGGGGGTGTCGTCCCGACTCGTATGGGCAATGATCACCCGTCGCTGGCGCCGTATGGTCCCTTTGCCGCAGCCGACCAGCCGCTGATTCTCGGCGTTGGAAACGATCGGCAATTTCGTCAACTGACCACCGCGCTGGGCGCATCCGAGCTGGCCGATGACGAACGCTATGCCACGAATCCGGCGCGCAATGCCCATCGCGATGAACTCCGAGCTACACTCGAGACGTATCTGCAGCACCGCCCCGCCTCGGAGTGGGTCGAAGAATTCCGTGAGCTCGGGATCCCGTGTTCCGAGGTGTTCTCAATTGCCCAAGGTGTGGAATTCGCCGACGAAATCGGCCTCGCGCCAGTTCAGTTAACCGGCGCAGAAAAGGTTCCAACCGTCAAGCACCCGATCGATTATTCACGTAGTCAAGTCGCGTACGACAAAGCCCCGCCCACACTCAACGAAGACCGCCAGAGCATTCTCGAGTGGCTCGATGCCGAGGAAGGCTAGGCCAGTTAGAGCCCTGTCTGGTTTACCCCGTATTCTGCCTGGGCTTGGGTGAAGCCCTCGTAGACCAGCTGATTAATGAGTTCGGAGCGGGAAAACGACGAAAAGTCGAGGTAGGTTTCCGCTGATGCGGCGGCTTGTTCGTTCCAGTCAACGGTGAGGCTGTCGACCGCTGCGGTGGCGTCGCTATTTGAAAAACCTTCGAACTCTAACTGCTCAATCAGTCCTGTTCGGGAGAATGCAGTGTAGGCAAGATACGTATCTGCCGACTCGATAGCCTGTTCGCCCCAATCGACGGTGACGTTATCGACTGCCCAGGTCGCGTCGGCATTGGAGAAACCTTCAAACTCGAGTTGCTCGATGAGTCCGGTGCGAGAGAACGCCGTGTACCGCAGATAGTCTTCTGCTGATCCAAGTGCATTCTGCTGGCTTACGCTCCCCGTGTCAGCTTCGGCGGTTGGCTCCTCTGAAGTGGCCGTAGGCGTCGGTGCTTCACTGGTCTCCGCCGGGGAAGTGGTCTCTGGCGTCGGCTCTTCGGTCTCGGTCGGGCTCGCGCTTTCAGACTCTGTGCCAGGCGCGCTGGGTGACTCGGTGTCGTCTGAGGGTGTTGCACTCGGTGATGAGGTGACCTCGGCGTCGGCAGCTTGTTCGTTGTCCTCGGTGCTGAACATGAAGCCGACGGCAATAGCCAGCACAATCGACGTCAACATTCCCAGTCCTCCGGTGATGATCCCGGCTATACTGAGGCCTTTGGGCTGTATCTTTCGCAGCGCTACAATGCCGGTCACGACGGCGACTGCGCCGAGGATGAGCCCGACGATCGGCAGCCAACTGACGATCAAGCCGAGGATTCCAGTGACCAATGAGGTGATCGCCAGGCCTTTTGGAACCGACGGGCCAGGCATAGGCATCGGGCTGTATTGCGGTTGAGGTGGCGGTGGTGGAGGGTATCCCTGTGTCACGATTGTGCTCCAATAACTTCAAGGTGTGTGTTATTGGAACCCTAGCCCAGTGCTCTACTCTGTGGGGATTGTCTCCTCAAGTTTTGGCGCGCAGGCGCAGTCCTCGCGCATATCCATCAAGAAGCCTGCGGTGCTCGCAAGATAGATGGAGATTAACAGCCCGATGCCGCCGGTGACGACACCGGCTATGCTCAGCTTGTTCGATTGGCTTTTTCGGAGTGCTATCACGCCGAGCACCACGGCGACCACACTGACAACCAACCCAATAATCGACAGCCAGCTCACGATCAGCGCGATGATGCCAATGACCAGGGATGAAATGGCCAAGCTTCTCGAACGTTGGCTGCGTGATTGATGTAGAGCCGGGGGATCATCGACCTGAGCCATGCCATCACTCCAATAGTTTTTCATTTTTCAGATTGCTTGTGATGGACACACTAGTCGATCACAGCATGCCTGTATGCTGGGCGATCTCGTCAGATGAAAACGCGGTCCGTACTTCGTGTTGCACAGTGAGCAGCGCGTCGGAAATTTCGCGGCGACTCGCACTGGAATAGCGAGCCAGTGGTAACGCCACACTCAGCGCCATGTGTTCGCCACCGATATGGCCCAGCGAGACCGCCAGCGCCACCAAGCCCTGTTCGGTGGACTCGACGTTCACCGCAAAACCCTGTGTGCGCGCCTTGTCGATTTCTTCGTGCAGATCTCGCAGATTGAACGCGACCGCCTGCGGGATCGAACCCTGGTCAGTTGGTGCATATCGTGCGTTGACAACGGCGGGTGCGAGATCCGCGAGCATCGCCTTGCCCGAGGACGCCAGGTGCGCGGGCAAGCGCTTCCCCATCCGACTTGCCAGAATGAGTGCGCGATCTGTGGCCACAATACAGTCGTTGTGATGCACCGTGGTGCCCACCAGCGTTGCCACGTGGACGGTCTCGTGCACGAGGCTGAAGAGTCGTTCCAAATGTGGACGAAGCCGTTCATGCAGTGGTGGGGTGACCAATGTTTGGCCAAAGTGCAATGCACTGGAACCCGGGAAGTAGCGTTGCTTTTCGCCGCGCACCGCAAAGCCATCGGCTTCGAGCGTCGCGAGGATGCGGGAAGCCGTCGACGGGTTGACGGTCAGGTGTTTGGCCGCCTCGGTGACACTCACCGACCCCTGCGAGGCCATCAGTCGCAAAACCTGCAGTGCTCGGTGAATCGCTTCGATTCTCGGTATAGATTTGCTCACACCGCAAATCTAGCAGTCCGTTTTGCGATTGTCGCACATACCGGCGTACGGTCCTGCACAGAATGTGTTGTGGCACACGAGCGAAGGACGGAAAACCAGCATGCAATATCACCTCAACGGTTACACTTTCGGCGACCCAAGCGTTGCCCCGGCTGCACCTGATCACATGCGGTACGATGCCGGGCTACCCGACACCGTCGACGTCCTTGTCGTCGGCACCGGTCCAGCCGGCGCGGTACTCACCGCCCAGCTCGCCCAATTCCCTGAACTTTCGATTGCTACCGTGGATCGTCGTGCCGAGCCATTAGCCCGCGGACACGCTGATGGCGTGGCATGCCGCACCGTTGAAATGTTCGAAGCGTTCGGGCTGGCCGATACCTTGGTGCGCGAAGCGTTGTGGGTAAACGAAACTGCCTTCTGGTCGGTCGAAAACCCCGGCGACGGCATCACCCGCACCGGCTTGGTTCAAGACGTGGCCGACGGTCTGTCGGAATTCCCCCACGTGATCGTCAATCAGGCACGCATGCAGGAACTGCTCTTCGACGTTGCGGCAAAGTCTCCGTCACGCTTCGAAGTGGACTACGGCTGGCAATACGTCTCCCAATCCATCGACGAATCGCAAGAGTATCCCGTCGAAGTGACTGTTGAAGCCACTGCGGAAGAACACATTGGCACAACACGAACACTGCGCGCGAAATACGTCGTTGGTTGTGACGGCGCCCGTTCGGCGGTGCGAGAATCCATTGGTCGTCAACTCCACGGCGATGTGCAAAACCACGCGTGGGGTGTCATGGACGTCCTGTTGGTCACCGACTTCCCCGACATCCGCAAGAAAGCCGTGATCAGTTCCGAAGCCGGCTCCATCATTTTGATTCCACGCGAAGGTGGTTACCTCGTGCGGCTGTACGTCGATCTCGGCGCCGTACCCGAAGGTGATACCGAGTTCCGCAAACGCGTGACCGTCGAGCAGATCACCGAATCGGCCAACAAGATTTTGGACCCGTACAGCATCGAGGTGCGCGACGTCGCCTGGTGGTCAATCTACGAGGTTGGCCAACGTATCGCTGACGGATTCGATAACCTTAACGACGACGCACGCGGTGACAATCAGCCGCGCATCTTCATCACCGGCGACGCCTGCCACACCCACTCGGCCAAAGCCGGTCAGGGCATGAACGTTTCCATGCAAGACACATTCAACCTCGGCTGGAAATTGGCCGCCGTGCTACGCGGTCAAGCGCGCCCGGAATTGTTGCATACGTACTCGGAGGAACGCAAAGTCACCGCCCAAGAGCTCATCGACTACGACATCCGCTGGTCCAAAATGGTTGGTTCACGCGATGCCGACCAGCCGGTTACCCCCGACGAAGTCGAAGAGCAGTTCGTTCGTGGTGGGCAATTCACCGCCGGGTTGGCAACCCGGTACACACCGGAGTTTTCCGCGCTCACCGGTCCGGATACACACCAGGATTTGGCCTCGGGTTTTGCCATCGGTACCCGCTTCCATTCGGCACCCGTGATTCGCGTCGCCGATGCAAAACCGCTGCAACTGGGCCACGTGCATGCGGCAGATGGACGCTGGCGCATCTATCTCTTTGCCGACGAGAACGGCTTGGCAGAAGGCTCAGCCGTTGCCAACTGGTGCACCCGGATGACCGCGGATCCAGCCAGTGCGGTCAGCCGGTTCACCCCGGAAGGTACTGACATGGACTCGCTTTTCGATGTCTATGCCGTCACGCAACAAACGCATCACGACGTCGACATCAACGCGGTACCGGCGCTCGTACAACCGTCAAAGGGCAAGTTCGGGCTCACCGACTACGAAAAGGTCTTCTCGGCCGAACAGACCAACGGGATGCTGCTGGGCAACATTCCCGGGGTGGAAGCCACCAAGGACATCTACGATCTACGCGAGATCGACCGCGCACGCGGCGCCGTCGTCATCGTACGTCCGGATCAGTACATTGGGCACGTGCTGCCCCTGGACGAGTTTGAAGCATTCGACGAGTACTTCGCGAAGTTTCTGACCAGCTAGATGCCCCGCCGGACGCGTTAGGGTAGCGTTGAACCATGACGACGAATATGATGCCACCGCCAGAGGTACCTGGTGACGACCGTGACTGGACCTTCGTGATCGATCAGGGGTGCACCGAATGCGGGTTTCAGCCGTTCGCGCCGAATCTGATGGGTGATCGGCTGCGCTCAGCCGCAGCACGGTGGCGCCCGGTGCTTCAACGAGTCGACGCTACGCAGCGGCCTTCGGAACCGGTCTGGTCGCCGGTCGAGTACGCGTGCCACGTCCGTGACATGATCACGGTGCTTCAGCAGCGGGTTGAGACCATGCTGCACCAGCACAACCCGGATCTAGCGGACTTCGATGGCGACGCCGAAGCTGTGCGCCGAGAATACTGGAAGGCGGACAGTCAAACCGTGTTGGGCGAGCTCACGCTCAAGGCACAGTCAACGGCTGACCTGGTCGATACGGTGGAACGCGAGCAGTGGGAGTTACCGGGCCGACGCTCCGATGGTTTCGAATTCACCATCGCCACGCTGTGCCTCTACATTGGCCATGAGATGGAGCACCACCTCCACGACGTCAAAGGTTAAGCAACCGCAGGACGCCCGCACCGGCGAAGTTCTTCGACCTCGTACCCGGCCTCCGCTTCGTCGGCCCACCGTTGAATTTGTTCGTCAGAGATCTGGTCTCCGTCGACCGATTCTTTGCTCATACTTGTATTCTATTACGTCAGCACGCTCCGCAGCAGGCCACGTGACTGAAGTGGTGTAGGGCACAGTTTGGTGCGGTTGGTGACGAGGGGCACTCATGTTCGACACCTCAAACACTGGATGTGGCGTGTGGTGTTGGCCGTTTTGCAACTCGGCGGTGCCATGCTCGCTGGTTTCGGCATCCCGCTCGCCGTGCTCCATTGGGAAGGTTCCACGGCAATTACAGTTGGCGGATCGGCCTTCATCGCGTACATCGTCACCTTCTGGCTCGAGGTCGCGGTGATCATCGTGCTGATGGTCTTGGCAGCTCGAAGGGGTCGGAAGGATCTGTTTGCCCCGCTGATCCTCACCGTCGTCGGTATTCACTTCATTCCGTTGGCATGGGTCTTCGCGCAACCAAGTTTTGCGCTGACCGGTGTGCTCACGACGGCGATCGGCGTGATGGCGGCTCTCGTGCCAGACCGTGCGGCGGCCCGGAGTTTCTGGTGCGGGTTGCTGGGCGGGACGACGTTACTGATCGTCGGTGCCCTGGGCCTATTTTCTGCGTTGGGCGCGCCAGCCGTGTAAACAGTGCCGAATTGGGTCACGTACGTGACTTTTTATGACCGCGAATTGCTGTGGTTTTTGCACTTTCGGCTGCGGTGCACATAATGTATACAGGGTAAACCATTCAGAGCGACTGAGAGATCTGGCTCGTAGACGTCGCAGCAACCCCTCCACTGTTTTGGTGTAGGACGGTGCTAACGCCAGGAACAATGGAGTGATTCAATGATTTCTCTGCGTAATTTATCGACCACTTTTACTACTGGTGGCAATGATCCGGTCACTGCAGTTGACGATGTCAGCCTGGAAATTGACCGTGGAAGTATCCAAGGCATTATCGGTTTTTCTGGTGCCGGCAAATCCACGCTGCTACGCAACATCAACCTACTGGAGCGCCCCACCTCCGGCGAGGTGATCATCGACGGCGTTGATCTCATGGAACTATCCGACGAGGAACTGCGCCAGGCCCGCCATCAAATTGGCATGATTTTCCAGGGCTTCAATCTCGTCAATAACCTCACGGTTGCCCAAAACGTGGAGCTGTCGCTGAAGTTCGCCGGCGTCGCCAAGGCACATGACCGCCGTGTTCGTGTGGCAGAAGCCCTCGAAATCATCGACATCTCGGACAAGGCCACGGTGTATCCGGCAAAACTATCCGGTGGACAACAACAACGGGTGGCGATTGCCCGCGCGTTGGCTACTCGGCCTCGGGTTTTGTTGTGCGATGAGCCGACTTCGGCGTTAGATCCATTCACCACGGCCACCGTGCTGCAATATCTGGCGGACATCAATCGGGAGCTGGGCATCACCGTTGTGGTGGTGACCCACGAAATGGAAGTCATCAAAGCGCTGACCGACCACGTGGCTGTGATGGAATCCGGACGAATCGTCGAACGCTTCGCAGCCAAACGTTTACAGGATAAAACCTTCGAACCCACCACTGCGATCGGCCGCTACCTGGTATCTGACGGCATACACGTCGACCGCCGACAGCAGCATGACGTCGATGAGGCCTCAACCGCCGAATTGGCAGTGGGAGGTCGCGTCTAATGCAACGTATTGCAGAGCTCAACCCCGAACTGATCCAAGCGATGTTAGAAACGTTTGCGATGATCGGCGTCGCCATCCCGGTCGCGGTGCTGCTGGGCACCCCGCTGGGTATCTGGTTATTCGTGCATGCTCCCGGTTCGATCGCACCACAACCAAAACTGCATGCTGTTGTCAGCGGACTCGTCAACATGTTGCGGTCGTTTCCGTTTCTCATCTTGTTGATCGCCATCATCCCGCTGACCCGACTGCTGGTGGGAACCACCGTGGGGACTGCCGCAGCGATTGTTCCGCTCACGATCAACGCGATCCCATACTTCGCACGGCTGGTTGAACAAAACATCAGCCAGCTGGGTGCCGGTGCGGTCGAGGCATCCCGGGCGATGGGCGCGACCCGCCGCCAGATCATCCGCAACGTGCTGCTGGTCGATGCCCGTCCGGGCATTATCGGATCAATCACCATTACCACCGTGAGCTTCATTTCTTACTCAGCCATGGTCGGTCTTGTGGGAGGCGGTGGCATCGGCGACTTCGCCATCCGTTACGGCTACTACCGCTACGAAACCGTGGTCATGTTCGTTGCCGTCGTCCTGATGGTGCTGCTCGTCAGCGCCGTGCAGTGGGGTGGAAACTCCCTTGCCCGCGTGGCCGATAAACGCATCTAACAACGCTTCATCACAAACTTTAAGGACTCCCATGGCAATTTTCCGTACCCAAAAACCCATCCGCCGTGCTCTGATCACGGGAGTCGGCGCAATTGCTGCGCTGACACTCACCAGCTGCGGGCTAACTTCCGCCGGTGGCAGCGAGGACCGCACCATCAGCATCATCGTGACCGAATCCGCGCCGTACCAAGAGCCCACCGAGATCGCCAAAGACCTGTTGGCTGAGGATGGCTGGACGCTGGAACCCACCTACGTGACCGATATCGTGCAGCCCAACCAGGTGGTCTCGCAGGGCGAATACGATGCGAACTTCTTCCAGCACCTGGCCTATCTGCGTCAGTTCAATACCGATAATGGCACCGAGGTAGAACCTGCGTTCTCCACCTATTACTCATCATCTGGGGTCTTCTCGCTTGAGTATGATTCATTTGATGAATTGCCTGATGGCGCAGAAATTTCTTTGCCCGTTGACACCGCCAATAACGGTCGCGGTATCAAACTCCTGGCCGAGCATGGACTGTTGGAAATCGACGAGTCAATACCGGTCACCGAACTATCCCAGGCTGACATTACTTCTAACCCTAAGAACCTGGAATTTATTGAGATCGACCAGCAATCCTCTGCCCACACACTGAGTGACGTTGATGCGGGATTCGCGTTCGCCCGCCTGATCGCCGAGGCAGGCCACGACATCGACGAAACAGCATTGGCGTTGGAAGAAGACGAGGAAGTACGCCGTCCATATACCAATGTCGTTGCGGTGCAGCCGGGTGATCAGGCCTCTGAGAAAACCCAGGCGCTCCAGGACGCGTACCAGTCACCAGAGGTTCAGGAGTGGTTCGAAGACTATCTCGAAGGCGCAACGGAATACAACGGGGATATCACGACTGACGACGCCCAAGAGACTTGGTCAGAGTTCACCGCCGAATAGTGTTGGGAGACAACATCATATGAAAACCACGAAGACCGCGCGCGCCGGTGTTCTCAGTTCCCTGGCTGTTCTGACCCTGTCCGGCTGCGGACTAGCTTCCGCCGGCGACGGCGATCGCACCATCAGCATTATTGTCACAGAATCCGCTCCGTATCAGGAGCCAACCGAAATCGCCAAGGAAATGCTGGCCGAAGAAGGCTGGACCCTGGAACCCACCTACGTCACGGATATTATCCAACCCAATCAGGTGGTCTCGCAGGGCGAATACGATGCGAACTATTTTCAGAATGCCGCATATTTGCGCCAATTTAACCAAGACAATGGGACGGATGTTGCGCCAGCCTTCTCGGTCTACTACGCGCCAGCAGGAATCTTTTCGTTGCGCTATGACAGTCTGGAAGATTTGCCCGAAGGCGCACAGATATCCCTGCCCGTAGACACCGCCAATAATGGTCGCGGACTCAAAGTTCTTGCCGATGAAGGGCTGCTTGAAGTAGACGAATCTGTACCGGTCGCCCAACTCTCCCAAGAGGACATTACCGACAACCCGCACAACTTCGAATTCATCGAAATTGACCAGCAATCCACCGCGCAGACTCTGTCAGATGTCGACGCGGGTTTTTCCTTCGTACGCATGGTAGTTGAAGCTGACCATGATCTGGACGAAGTCACGTTGAAGCTTGAACCGGAGCTCGATGACAGTCTGCCCTATTCGATCGTGGTGGGTGTGCAGCCAGGTGACGAAGAAAGCGAGAAGACCCAAGCACTGCAAGAGGTATTCCAATCAGAAGAAGTCGAGGAATGGTTCAACGAATACCTGGAGGGATCAGTGGAGTTCACCGATGAGTACACGACCGATAACATCAGCGAATCCTGGACTGAGTTCACCGCCGAATAGCTGATCCCCACCCGTCACCCTCGAAGAACATTAGGAGCACATCGTGTCACATCGTCGTCCAATGGTCCTGTCCGCCTTCATGATGAACACCACCAGCCACATTCTGGGTGGCGCCTGGCGCCAACCCGAAGCCCAACAACACCGTTTCAACGAACTTGCCCACTGGGTTGACCTGGTCAAAACCCTGGAAGACGGCGGCTTTGACCTCGCGTTCTTCGCCGACGTTGTTGGCGTCTACGGGGACCACGAGGGAGGCTGGGCTTCGCACGTCCGCCGTGGCCTGCAAATCCCAGCCAACGATCCGCTCGTCTTGTTGTCCGCACTGGCCGCGACCACCAACCGCATTGGGCTGGCGCTGACCTCATCGGTGATCCAAACCCACCCGTATACTTTCGCCCGCCAGCTCTCCACACTGGATCATCTGACCGGTGGGCGAGTGGGCTGGAACGTGGTGACCTCGGCGTTGGAAAACTCGCACCGCAACTACGGTGGGGCCGGACTCCTGGAGCATGACAACCGGTACGACGTGGCCGAAGAATACCTCGAGGTGTGCTACAAACTCTGGGAAGGATCCTGGGACGATGACGCGCTGCTAGCCGACAAGACCCGGCACCACGAACGCGGTGTCGGGCTACACGCAGACCCGGCCAAGGTCGCCAAAATCCATCACGTTTCACGGAACTACACGGTCGAAGGCCCTCACTTGTCTTCACCATCACCGCAGCGCACCCCGGTGGTATTCCAGGCGGGCTCATCACCTCGGGGCCGCGATGTCGCTGCCCAACACGCCGAGGCCACCTTCTCGATGGCCCCGAGTCTGGCTCAGGCGCAGCAACATGCCGCTGATGTGCGTCGTCGTGCCGTGGGTTTTGGTCGCCAACCCGAAGATGTGCAATTCATCCAGGGCCTCTCTTTCGTGGTCGGTTCGACCGAAGCCGAAGCTCAGGCAAAAGCCGCCGAGTTGGACGCCTCATTGGATGATGATGCGCTGGTTGCTCACACCGGTGGCAGTCTCGGTGTTGATTTGGGCTACCTCCCGCTCGATACACCGATCGGTCAGTTGGCCACCGAAGGTTCGCGGGGGCATTTGGCAGAACTGCGTTCCATGAACCCCGATGGCGACATGACCGTGCGCGATCTGGCGCGTTTCCGGGCGCAAGCCACCAGGATCACCGGAACACCCGAGCAAATCGTCGATAAACTCGAGCAGTGGCAGGACGCTGGTATTGACGGCATCAATGTCATCAATGCGACGTTGCCCGGCAGCTACGTGGAGTTTGTTGACCACGTGATCCCGGAACTTCGCGCTCGCGGCATGGCACGGAGCACCGAGGAACTCGAAGCGCAGACTGGCACGACCTTACGCGGACGCTTCACTGGCGCAGATCGTCTGCCCGACTCGCATCCGGCAACCCAATATCGTGGTGCGTTCGGAGAATACAGTGCTGCTGCAACAGAACTCAGTAAGGACGACGTTCTTGCCACCACAATGGCAACAGCAGCTCAGTAGTCGCTGGTTCTCTTGCGAGGACGTAGGGTTCGTACGACTGCCCAGACGAAGCCAATCAGCAGGACGGTAAAGCTTTAGCTTTACCGTAATCGAAAGCGAGCCACGGTGAATCAATCGAAAGTTTGATCCCAAGATCAACCCATTCCCCGATGTAGTCACACACTGAAAACACCAGACTGGATTCAGTACCAAAAGCTGACGAAACGTTGCAAGGGGATGGATCCATGTTTGTTGGATTACGCGAAATTGGAGCCGCCAAGGGGCGGTTCACGCTCATGGGAGCCGTGGTCGCCATGATCACGCTGCTATTGGTGATGTTGACCGGTCTAACCGGGGGTTTGGGCGCTCAAAACACCTCCGCCCTCGAAGACCTGGACCCCCAGCAGTATGTCTTCGGCAACGCACTGAATGATGATGCGCCAGAGGAACCGTCTTTTGCTGAATCATCGGTTACCGAGGCCGATCAGCACGCATGGGCCGACACCGATGGCGTAGACAACGCTGTTCCTGTGGGTATGACGCAGACTCTATTGACCGGCGAATCCTCGGGAAGTGTGGCAGTCTGGGGCATCCCAGAAGGATCCGGACTCGTCGAAGACACCGCGTCCGAGGCACTCTCCGGCACAACAGAACCGGACGCGGACGGCGTCGTCGTGTCTGAATCCATCGCCGAAGAACAGGCACTGCAGGTCGGCGACGACGTCACGATTGGCCCAGTTGAGCTTGCCGTCCAAGGTGTCGTAGAAGACCAATGGTATTCACACTCTGGCGTCGTATGGGTCACTACTGAATCCTGGCAGGGCATCAGCCACGCGCAACAAGATGTGATCGGCACTGTGCTGGCCGTATTCGGCGATGAAAACGCCGACGCCTGGGACGACGCAGCCCAGAGTACCGGCACGGTAAACACCGGGGTGTCGGAATCCTTCCAAGCACTGCCCGCATACTCCTCTGAGAATGGCTCGCTGACCATGATGCAGGGCTTCCTCTACGCGATTTCTGCGCTGGTGATCGTCTCATTCGTCACCGTCTGGACGATTCAACGCACCCGTGACCTGGCCGTGCTGCGCGCACTTGGTGCCGCGACCGGATACCTGTTGAAAGACTCACTGGGCCAGGCTGCCGTCATCCTCGCCATCGGAGTGGTGGCCGGAGCCGGCGTGGGTGCGGGGCTTGGTGCTCTTGCCGCAGGAGCAGTGCCCGTCAGCCTCTCGGCACTCACCGTGGTTGGCCCGGCCGTTGGCATCTGGGTGCTGGGCGTCCTCGGGTCCGCCCTCGCGGTGCGCCGAGTATCGAAAGTTGATCCACTTCTGGCACTCGGTGGCAACTAATAACACGCTGACCCGCTCAATTGCATAACCCCTCGAACCGGTTCGGAAAGGACTGTTCACTATGACCACTTCCGTCAAAGCTCACAACACAACCCCCGCGACAGCTCGCGCAGCGGTCGATTTGCAAGACGTCAGCCTCGTGTACCCCGACGGCTATGATGCTGACGGGACGCCAGTGACGGTATCGGCGCTTGATCGGGTCGACTTCACTGCTGCTCAATCAGAACTGACCGCGCTGGTTGGTGAATCCGGGTCTGGGAAATCTTCGTTGCTCTCGGTGATCGGAGCCCTTGTCCAGCCCACGTCCGGCACGGTCATGGTTGGCCAGACGAACGTGCGTGAGCTCAAAGAAAAGCGACAGGCGGCATTGCGCCGAGACACGGTAGGTCTGATTTTTCAACAACCGAACCTGCTCAGTGCACTTGGTGTGCGTGACCAGCTCTTGGTCACCGATCACCTGCGCGGACTGCGCGGCAAGAAATTGAAACAACGCCGGTCACGGGCGGATGAACTGCTCGACGTCGTCGGGCTGGGGGACATGTCCAACCGAAAAATCCACACATTGTCGGGTGGTCAACGTCAGCGCGTCAATATCGCCCGAGCCTTGATGGGGTCGCCCCAGGTGCTCTTGGCCGACGAACCCACCTCCGCTCTGGATCAGTCGCGCTCGCACGAGATCATGCAGCTACTGCAGAATCTCACCAAAGAATTCTCGGTGGCAACCGTGGTCGTAACTCACGATCGTGGCCTGGTGCAGTACGCCGATCAGCAGGTCACTCTGTCTGATGGTGCGGTCGTCTCAGCAGAGCGGTTGGGCTCGTCAGTTAGCTAAATAGGTCCACTGCCGTATCGATGACGGTCTGCAACACCGGGTTGAGCGAATCGCGACGCCACACGAGTCGAAGCGGTAACGGCGTGTTCGTCGGGTCATTGATTTTCAGGAACTTCACGTCATCGGCGGGGACTGACGACGCGACGGATGACAGCGTCAATGACGCGCCCATACCCACGCCGACGAGCAACATCACGGTCCACGAATCGGGGACAGTCTGGTTGCGACGCGGCACAAATCCTGCATTGAGTGACAGGTTGCGAAAACGGTTCTGCAAAGCAGAGTTGTACCCGCCGGGCAGATTGATCCAGGGATCCTGGGCGAGCTCGCGCATGCTAATGTGCTCGTGTTTGGCCAACGGGTGGTTCTTGTGCACGGCGATGAGGACATCGTCATCACTGAGGTGCAGAGCGTCGAGTTCCGATGGCAGGAATTCCCACAGACCGATGGAGAAATCCAAGGACTTATCGAGCACTTTCTTCAATGAATCATCAGCAAACTGCGAGGATTGCACTTCAAATCGCAGGCGTGGAGCTTTGATTGCTAGTTGTCTGGCCAGTGCTGCGACCTCGGCGTTTGAGCTCGCCCCGGCAAAACCCAGAGAAACCGTTCCGATTTGGCCTGTCAGCGTCGATTTCACGGATTCCAGCGCGCGATCTGAGGCCGCGATGAGCTCGCGAGCCGGCTCGATGAGGGTCTGACCAGCAACCGTGAGTTCGACCTGTCGGGAAGTGCGCTTAAATAGATCGGTACCCACAGAGCGTTCCAGTTTCTGAATGAGCCGCGATAACGGGGGTTGCCCCATTTGTAAGCGTTGAGCAGCACGTCCGAAGTGGAGTTCTTCGGCGAGCACCAAAAACGCTTTGGCATCTGCGACGTCCATGGGCCTCCCGATCAAAGAAATGTTGCTCCCCTTAACCATAAACCGATTCGCGAGGTCGACCACGCTGCCTTGGACCGATCGACCCGAGGATACCCGTCTCCTCTGACCTCAGCTCGTGTTTCGTCTCGAAACGGAAGGCCTCGGAGAGCTAATGTAGTGCCGACCACACGTTTTATGAATCCACAGGAGGAACATTGTCGAAGGCACCTGAAAATGCGATAGAACTCAACATTGCATTGCGTTGGTCAGACCAAGATCTGATGGGGCACGTCAATAATGCGCGAATTATGACGCTTGCTGAGGAAGCGCGTATTCGGGTTATGGGTCAGCTGCAGCGGACTGCGGGGACGGATGAACCGTTCGAGGCTGTCCTGCGCACCACCAATACAGATTTTCTGCGGCCCATAACCTATCCGGAAGACATCGTTGTTCGCATCTGGATCTCGAAAATCGGCAACACATCCCTGGTGATGCACCATGAACTGAGCCAGCACGGCGAGGTTGCTGTGACCGTTGAGGCCGTGGTTGTCATGTTTTCTTCTGAGCTGCAGGCGCCGACTCCGATCACCGGACAGGTTCGCGAGGCGCTGGAGTCCGTGTCGGCCTAGATTGTGCATGGTTTTGCCCGAACCGAGGACCGGTGCCGCTGACTGAGAAAGTTTGATCGCCAGAGCCCTCAAAAGGTTCTGGCGATCAGTCTTTGGGTACCTGGAAGTTAGTTCTCGATTTGCTGTTGTGGCTGACCGGCCTTGAGCGCTGCTAGGCGTGCCTCAACCTCGGTTTCATGCCCCAGATCTTCCAGCTCTTCAAATTGTGCGTCGAGTGTTGAGTTGGCGAGTTCTTCCTGTCCACGGACGCGAGCTTCTTCGCGGCGAATCTTATCTTCAAAGCGGGACAGCTCAGACGTTGGATCCAGCATATTGATCGATTTGACGGCGTCCTGGACCTGAGACTGGGCCTGTGCAGCTTTCGCACGAGCAACCAGTTCGTCGCGATGACTCACAAGTTCCTGACGCTTCTGCTTCATCTTCTCGAGACCGTCTTTGAGCTTTTCTACGACCTCATTTTGAGACGCGATGGAAGGCTCGGCTTCTTTGGCTGAGGACTCGGCATCCATCTGACGCTCAATGGCGACCCGTGCCAGCTTGTCGAATTTCTCTGCGCCGGCGGGGTCATTGTTCGCCCGGAACGCATCGGCCTTGTTGGAGGCAGCGAGGGCTTTTCGTCCCCACGTCATCGCATCTTCGCGATCCTCACGGTAATCGTCTTCGGCGAGCCGCAGGTTACCGATCGTTTGTGAGATGGCGGATTCTGCTTCGGCAATATTGGCTGTAAAGTCGCGGATCATTTGATCCAACATTTTTTGTGGGTCTTCGGCCGAGTCCAACATTGCGTGAATGTTGGCCTTCGTCATTTGCGTGATACGTCCCAGGATAGATTGTTTCGCCATATTCGGTACCTTTCATGCGGTTCCGGCGGATTGCCGGGTAATCGAGATGTACTGCTGACTGATCTTTAAGGGGCTAGAAACTTCCACCGCTTCCACCACCGCTTCCACCACCGAAACCTCCGCCGCCTCCGAGGCCACCGCCAAAGCCACCGCCGGAACCACCGAAGAAACCTCCGCCACCACGGGGCGGTCCACCAAAGCCATGACCGCCGCCCGAAGTGGTAGTGCCACCACCAAACATGCCGCCTAGGAGCAGGCCGCCGAGCATTGCGCTCATATTCGATCCGTGCCCGCCACGGCCACGATGATAGTGGTCAAAGTCTTGATAGTTTGCTTCTGCTTGCTGTTGAGAAATGCGAGCCAAACGCAATGATTTTTGGGCCTCGGCAAGTGCTTGGACTGGATCGTTGTCGCTGAGTTTTCGCGCGGTATCGAAATGCGTTTGAGCAGCCGAGAGCTTGGTTCGGGCGTCGTGACGAACTGCCCCTCGGCGTCGCCGGATGTAGTCGTCAGCGGTATCCATGGCTGATTGTGCTTTTGCCATCGCTGGTTCAAAATCACGCCGTGCGGCCTCAACCCGCTGGCGCTGATCGCGCAACGGCTGCAAGGCATCTTCCAGCGCATCTAGGGTCTCGTCGAACTCTTCGAGGTCCTTGGTCGGGTGCGTACTCGGGAGCCGTGCTGCGATATTTTCCGTCACGTGTTCGAGTGCAGCGATGCTTTTCGTCAACGATGAGTCTGTGCGCTGTTGTGAGGCAAAAGATTTTGCTTCGGTCAGCAGGTTTCTCGCCTGTTCGAGTTCAACATTGAGCTGACGTTGGGCCATATCCAAATGCGCGGGAAGTGCGCTGATGGACTCAAAAATGTCTCGCAATTCTTGGGTTGTATTCTCAGCCTCGTGGATGTTCCATGCAGCGCTGGACCTATCAGATGCGTCGAGGGCCTCTTGGGCTGCAGGGATCTTCTCTTGTCCAAATTCCAGGAGTCCTTTGGCCTGTTCGAGATTCCCAACGGCATCTTCCTGGGCCCGGTCGTCATAATCTGCATTGAGGTTTTCAAACGTGGCTACTGCTGTGTGCTGTTGTGCCACCAGCGGCTCAAAGACCGATTTCACCCGCTGAAGGGCCTCAGGAGCGTTGTTTTCCAAGTCACGGAGCTTTTCGAAATCTTGTTCGTGTGCTTGCAGCGACGATGTGACTTTTGCCGACCGGTCCAGTATTTCTTTCAACCATGACCGTTGTTCTTCTTCGGTATCCGGAATGTGGTCATCGAGCTGATACTGCAGCTGGAATGACTGTCGCATGTGTCCTTTTGCCTCTGCGACATCTTATTGGAACATCTCAACCGATTTATCGCCGTACGATGCTTGGGCGAAGCCGATTTCTTGTTCTGCAACCTTGATGGCATCATCAGCTTGGATGAGGGCGGAACCGGCTTGCGTCCTTAACTCTTGCACGGGGAGGTCGTCACGCGGATCCGCTGGGGCGGCGTTCGTTAGGGGTGCGTTTCGCTGTGGTAATTGTTTCTTATTGGAACGCCGATACCAGAAGACAATCGCCACGATGGCCACCACAATCAACAGCAGCGCTCCCAGAGCCAGCAGGTTCCCGATCATGCCAAGGCCCAGCGAAGGTTCCTCGAACTCCGTCTCTTCAACGTCAGCACTGAGCTCTCCGTTGGCGGCTGCAGCAAGACCTTCTACCGCGCCTTCAGCTGCACCGAGCCAGTCATCTTCGGAGAGGGCAGGCAGTATCAGTTCTCGATCGATCGGGGACTGATATTGACGGAACGGGCCCGAGGAGTGCGAGACAAAGTTGTATAGTCGATCTTCGGTCGCGATGGCCAGGATATTGTCGTTGGTTCCGAGCTGTTTTCCCTCGGCGACTTCTGCAACCCAAGACTCAGGTTCGGACGGCTTGTCAAAAGTGGGCACAAAGATCAAAAATGCCGTGGCACCGTGTTCCGATTGCAATTGGTTGACCTGCTGTTCCAGCTGGTCTTGCTCACCGGAGTCCAATACATCGGACTCATCTACGACGAATGTTCCCGGCGGGATGGTGACTGGTTCCGTAGCTTGTGCCGGCGTGACAAAGCCGAACATGAACAGCATCGACGTGAGAAGAGCTGTCCCAATTGTTCTGAGGATTATGGACCCACCTTTATCATGGACTGGGTATCGGATCCTAAGGTTAGACAAGCTCAAACTATCGTGGGTGTGCGATGACGCATGCGCGATCATGTTGTGCTTCAGGCTGATTTCGCGGACATCGCGACTCGCTGCGACGTGACCGACGTGCGTCCCTACCAAGCTTCCCACTTAACATCCCACCGTAGGAAGATGGTGGGATGTTAAGTGGGAAGCTTGGTTCGAGCGTCACGGTTATTCGGCGGCGAGCCCTTCGACCGGGGACATTTTCGCTGCCCGGCGTGATGGGGCGACCGAGGCGATCAGCCCAGCCAGGATCGCCACGAGAACTAGACCGGCGACCTCAAGCCACGGCCAGGACACGTCAATCCCGCCCGGCGATATTTGCGCGAAGATCGCATTGGACCCGGCCCAGCCGTAAAACATCCCGAGCAAGCTCCCGAGGATCGCTCCGATCGCGCTGATCAGGACCGCCTCCCAGGTCAGCATCGCCCGAAGGCCACGTTTGGTGAGCCCCAGCGCTCGCATCATCGAGTTTTCGCGGGTTCGCTCCAGTGCTGACAGCGCCAGCGTATTGGCGACTCCAACGAAGGCGATGAGCACGGAAATGCCGAGTAGTCCGACGACGGTGAGCATCACCGCATCGATGGCCTGCTGATACATTGCCCGCATGATCAACGGTGAGCTGACGTCATTGGGTGACAGTTCAACGTCGGCAATCATGTTGGTGATGAGTTCTTGCAGATCCGCCTGGGAGATATCCTCGTTTTCCACCTTGAGCCAGACCACGACGGTCCCGGCGGTATCGATCGTCAATTGTTCGGCGGTTGAGGGTGAGACTATGGGCGTGACCGATGGCAAATCAGATTGCACTGTGTCGAGCTCGACCTCGCCGTTGTCGGTGGTGACGGTCAGCGTCTCGGCCTCGTGCTGTTCAGGAACCAGGACGGTGCCGGGATCTTGCAGCGCTTGGGCTTCCGCCTCGGAAATGTCAGCCGAGATATCTGCCAGCTGCATCGGGTTCGCGGTCATGACTTCACCGGTATTGGACCAGGGCTCGTCGATCGAGCCGACCGGATACAACGGTTCAGCATCGGCAACGCCCGTGGTGTCTGCCAACTGTTCGACGGTCGAATCGATTTCGCCGCTATCGGTGGGGTCCATATCGGTCAGCTGTGCATAAACGTCAACCGGGTACTTCGTGGCCAGCATTTCATCGGTGTTTTCCTGGGCGGTGCGTCCACCGGTGATGATCATCGCGACCAGCGTGGTGCCCACGATCAGTGCGGTCGCGGTGGCCGCGGTGCGAGACCGGTTGCGAACCGAATTGAGTTGGGCCATCTTGCCTGGCACACCGGTTATTCGAGTGAGCCAGCCCAGACCGTAGACGGCACCGGGCACGAACAACACGCCCACGGTGAGAACCCCGATAAACGAGATCGCGCCGGCCAGGATTGCCGCGCCGATGAGCCCTTCGAACGCGAACCATATCAAGGCCGTGGTCCCGACGATGAGCATCAGCGCACCCAGCGCCAGACGCAATGCTCCGGCTTTCGAACCCAGGGTGGCGGCCGGGACGGGGCGCATCGCTTCGAGTGGCGAGACGCGCATGGCTTGGGATGCTGGCATCCAGGCTGCCAGGACGGTGATGACAACACCGGCGAGGAGCACCCACAGGATGTTGGGTTCGATGCCGAATGTTGCTCCGGCCATCCACTGTTGTGCCAGTGCGATCAACCCAAACATCAAGCCCACCGCCAGACCAATACCGATGATGGACCCAATGAGCCCGACCAACAGGGTCTCGGCGAGTACACCCTTGCGGATTTGGCCCCGCGTGGCACCAAGAACACGCTGCAGTGCATACTGACGGGTGCGTTGGGCAACCAACACCGAAAACGTGTTGTTGATGACCAACATCATCACCAACAGGGCGATGGCGGAGAACCCGCCGAGCACCACGCCGATCGCATCGAATCCGAGCGTATCGACCAGCTCTTCGGAGATCTGGACGTCCGGAGTGTTGACGGTGGCCGGGATACCCGCGGCATCCAGGGCGTTTTGTACCTCGATCATGACCTGGTCGATGTCGCCGTCGACCCGCAGCAACGCCGTCGTGTAGGTCGGCATCTCGGCAGTGAATTCGGTGAGTGCGTCCGGGGTCATGTAGGCCATCATCGCGCCCACGACCGTAGGGTCCATGGATTTGTCCATGATGCCCGAGAGCGTGAATTCGTGTTCGCTTTCATCGGCGATATCGCGAATCGTGACCGTATCTCCAACGGACATCTCATGCCGCTCGGCTGCGTCGGTGTCCAAGGTGATCTCGTCATCGGCATTGGGCAGTTCACCCGAGGTCAGCGGGGCAGAAACCAACGAGGTGTCCTGGGGAAGATTGGTGGTATAGACGAAATCCGAGTCAGCATCGAACGTCCCCTGCTGCTCTGAACCCTCGGGGAGGACCATGGCCGTCGCATTATTGATGAGCGGGTACACCTCCTCAACGCCTTCGACGTCCTCGAGGGTCCCGGAATCTTCGAGGGTTCCGGCTACATCATAGAACTGGGACTCGGGATCGCTGAGGACCTCGTTGTCTGCTTTGATGAGCAGATCCGCGTTGGCGTAGGTGCTGCCCAACATCTGTTTGGTGGTTTCGTTCGCCGATGACGTCACGAGCAGCGACCCGGCCAAGAACATGGTGCCCAACACGATGGCCACGAGCACGGCGACATAGCGCCGAGGGTGAAGACGCAGTTGACTGATAGCAAGTTTCCACATAGTTATTCACCCAGTTCTGCGAGCGCGGCGAGCACGGAGTCGGCGTTCGGATCATCGAGATGGCCAACGACGGCGCCGTCTTTGAGCAGGACGACTTTGTCGGCGTAGGCGGCGGCATGTGGGTCGTGAGTGACCATGATGATGGTCTGGCCCATGTCGCGAGCACTCGAGGCCAGCAGTTCGAGGACCTCGGCGCCGGTATTGGAGTCCAGCGCGCCGGTGGGTTCATCGGCGAAGACCACGGCCGGGCGGGTCAGTAGTGCCCGTGCGACGGCGACGCGTTGTTGTTGCCCGCCCGAGAGCTGATGGGGTTTATGTGTGAGCCGGTCGGTGAGTCCCAGGGTGTCGACGATTTGGTCGAACCAGGCTTCATCGACTTTGGCACCTGCCAGATCCAGTGGGAGCACAATATTGTCTCGTGCGTTGAGCGTTGGGACGAGGTTGAATGCTTGGAAGATGAACCCGATGTGGCTGCGGCGCAGCAGGGTCAGATCGTGGTCGCTCATGCCGCTGATGACCGTCGAGCTCACGGCAACCTGTCCGGCGTCCACGGTATCGAGGCCCGCGAGACAGTGCATGAGTGTGGATTTTCCGGAACCTGATGGCCCCATGATGGCGGTGAAATCCCCGGGGCGAAACGCTATGGAGACGTCGTCGAGGGCGGCAACCTTGGTGTCTTCGGTGCCGAATGTTTTGGTGATACTTTGTGCCGCAACGGCGGCTGGTGCTGTATTAATCGTCATGGTCCCAGTGTGTTCCAGGACGCCGTTGAGTGAATCACCAGCTGAGACGATCTTTGCTGGCTGGCATCATCCTCAAGGATGACTCCGTCCTACGCCTGGGCGACGACACCGCCCTTTTTGATGGTGATCTGCCAAGAGGCTTCGCCGGTGTCGTGAAAATCGGTGACTTCGTGACCGTCGTCGATGGCCCACTGCGGGATCGTTTCGGTGCCCTGTGTGCAGTCGAAATCGATGACCAGATGCTGCCCGGGCTCCAAATCCGCCATGACGTCCTTGGCCTCAATAAGCGGGAAGGGGCAGACCGCACCGAGTGAATCCAACGCGTAGTACCCATTGCCCAGATGCCGAGCTTTCTCATCGACCGTGTCGATGCTGATCAGTCCCGTGGCCATTTGCATGCCCGCCGGACCGGTGCTCACCGCTGGGGCGGTCGTGTACGTGGTGTTTAACGCCACGGCGTTTTGTGCTGGACCGGTTGTGCCAGCGCTGTCATTGGTCGTGGTGGTCTGCGGGGTTTTGGCTGGAGTGGCAACCGCAGGTTTGAGCCAGAATTTGGCGCCCACCCCGATACCGATCGCAATGAACAATAGGGCGATCCAGCCCTGGAAGCTAAACAGACTGGTTTGCACCATGCCGTTGCCCACGGTGCAGCCACCGGCCAGCGAGGCACCAACGCCCATCAGCAGGCCACCGCCCACAGAGCGCACGGCGGTCTTGGAGTCAGGGGTGCGAACGCGAAATTCGCCCGTTGCTTTTGCGGCGAAGAAGGCACCCACCAGCAGGCCGAGGACCAGCATCACACCCCAGTCGATCAATCCTTCATCGCCGGTGACGGAGTACTGCAGCGAGTTCGCCGTCGGGGTCGTGATACCCAGACCGCTGTTGCGTCCGGTAGCTGCCGAGAGCGGCCAGGCGATCACACCGACGACGCCGATCAACGCGCCTGCCGTGTAGACATTGAGCGGCCGTTTCCACCGCGGCTGGTTGCTCAGCCGGGCGATCTTGGGCCGTTTCGCATCCTGTGCGCGGAAGTGCCGCACCAGGAAGAAGGTGAGGATGGAGATGCCAGCGGCGAACCACCACGGTGATACCCCCAGCGCATCCGGAATCGTGGTGAGCCCGGTGTCCCAGCTTTTCATCCAACCGTCGAAGCCGTTCAGCGCACCGTATTTCATGGCCGCTGCCGATACCGCATACATGGCCAGAGCGATCCATGAGCCGACCAGACCCTCGGCCGACCGGTACCAGGTTCCTGACGCGCAGCCACCGGCGAGGATAATGCCCAGGCCAAAGAGGAAACCACCGATAATGACCGCGGCCGGTGCAAAGCTGCTGTGCTCGGGCGCAATGACCCCGGTCGAGGTTAGCGCAGCCAGCCCGAGTGCATGCACCGAGATGACCACGAGCAGTGCGACGAAGGTTCGCCACGATCGCTGCATGAAAATGTCGCGAATCATGCCGGTGACACAAAATCTGCCGCGTTGCATCACAATGCCGAGGACAGCACCGATGAGTAAGCCTGTAAGAATCATGTGTCAAACACTAGACCGGTGAAAAATCGATCTGAAAATGCCCGACAAAAATCGCCATACACGCTCGCTGGCACTGCTGCACACGGGCGTATGATGGTGAGCCGATCGTCGTGTGAAAGGTGAGGGGTTTTCGTGTCCGTGGTGCTGGCCGCTGTGCCAATCCTCGTGGTGATCGGGCTGCTGTTAACCCGTGTCCCGGCGTGGGTGCCACCCGTTGCCGGCGTGTTGGCGGCAACACTGATTGGGCTGTGGGCGCTCGATGCGCATGCGGCGGAGTTGACCGAAGCGGTCGGCGATTCGGCGGCAACCCTGGTGAAAGTCTTGGCCATCATTGCCGGTGGAGTGACCCTGGCCCGGGTCATGGATCGCACCGGGGCACAGAAACAGTTGGCCGACTGGTTGGCCGCCGGGGGAGCGTCTCTGAGTTCGGCGTTGATGATGGCCAACGGTGTGGTGCCGTTTATGGAATCGGTGACCGGATTCGGGGTGTCACTGATCATCGGGCTGCCGTTGACGTTGGCGTTTGGTTTCACCGCGTACCGGGCAGCGTTGATCACCCTGATGGGCATTGTGATTGGTCCGTGGGGTTCGATGGGTCCCGGCACCCTACTGGGCGCGGAGCTGGCCGGTGAAACCTTCATGGATCTGGGCGTCGCCACCGCCATCGTCAACTTCCCGGCCGTCATGATTTCCGGTGTCGTCACCGCATTCATCGCCGCCCGCTCTGCCAAAGTGCGCGGTCTGATGCTGGTGGGGTATCTGTGTGTGGGCGCGGCATCGGGCCTGTTGCTCGGTGCGTTGGTGCTGGGCTCCAACCTGCTGCTAGGCACACCCGTTGCCGGTGCGGTAGGTGCCGCCATCATGAGTGTCGCCTGGCTGCTCGTGGTGCGCAAGGGCAACTTGCGGCCCGGCCCCGGTGGCTCGATTATCCCGTATGCCGTACTGGTCTTTGGCACCATTGCAGGCCAGCTGGTCTCCTCGGTCGTTCCCATCGGCTGGCTCGCAGAAGTTATCGCCAGCCCTGCGGTCTACGCGTTCGCCGGGGTCGGCGTTGCGCTGGCCCAATACCGGCAACCCACGCCCGGGCTCGCACACGACGCCTTCCGGCTGTGGCTGAACACCGGCGTGCCCACCGCACTGTACATCCTGTTTGGACTGGTGATGCAGGGCGGACACATTGCTGAAACGCTCGCCCAATCCCTAGCGAATCTGGAGGACGGCTATCTGTTCTTGATGCCGGTCATCGGCGCGCTGGGCGGCTATATGACCGCCTCGGGCACCGGCACCAACGCGATGTTCGGGCCCACCCAGGTTGCCGTCGGCTCCCAGTTGGATATTCACCCGCAATGGTCCATGGCGCTTAATAATGCTGCTGGGTGTTGGGGCACGATTGCGTCACCGGCACGTATTGAACTGGCCTACCAGCTCTCGACCGGACCATCACTGCACGACGACGGCCCACGCGTCACCCGTGGACGTCTACTCGCCGTGACCGTCCCCGTCCTCGTGGCATCCGCGATCTCCTGGGGCCTCATGGCCTACTTTGTGTTCCCAGGGCTCGACCCGCTCTAGACTATTGGTCAGAGTCTTCCGGCGAACCAGCGGCATCGTCCTTGAACGCCTTGAACACCAAGTACGCCACCGCAATACCGATCAGCACGATACCGATGACAAATGCCAGTATCGAAAAGTACCCGGTGAAAAAGTTGATCGCCAACGACGAGCCCAGCACCAGCGCCCCGATGATCAGCATCATGCTCATCCCCACCGTGGCCGGTTTTGCCCGGCGTGGGTTGGCTAAGTCCTTGTCGTTCAATCCTCTGCGTGGTTCCATAGGGTTATTATCTCCCGGTGCCGGGCGCTACACAATTCCGGTGCGATACGCCAGCACCACCGCCTGCACCCGGTCGCGCGCCTGCAATTTGGTGAGCACCTTGCCCACATGGGTTTTGACCGTTGTCCCCGAGACAAACAACTTGGCGGCAATCTCGGCGTTCGACAACCCTTCAGCCATCGCCTCGAGCACCTCGCGCTCGCGGCCGGTCAGCGTCGCCAGTGCCGCGAGGTCGGCATCGTAGTGACCAGACGACGTGGCACGTTTTGGGGTCACCAAGTGTTCCAAAAGCCGTTTCGTCGTCGACGGCGCAATGACCGCATCCCCGTGATACACCGAATCAATCGCGCCCAATAGCTGCTCGGGTGGGGCGTCTTTCAGGAGAAACCCGCTGGCACCGGCATCAATGGCGTCCAGGGCGTACTCATCGAGATCGAATGTGGTCAGCACGATGAGCTTCAACGCGTCGTTGACTTCCAAGAGCGCCTTGGTCGCGGCGATACCGTCCATCACCGGCATGCGTACATCCATGAGCACCACGTCGGCGTCACGAATATGGGCCGAGCGGAGGGCTTCTTGACCATCGGAGGCCTCACCGGTCACCGTCAGATCGTGTCGGGAGTTGATCAGCATCGACAAACCGGAGCGGATGAGCAGCTGGTCATCCACGATGGCGACTTTGATTGGTTGCATACTATCCATTCTCGTACGGCAGATGTGCATGAACGCGAAAGCCACCGCCAGCTTTCGGACCCGCCGAGAACGTGCCGTCATACAGTGCGGTGCGTTCTCGCATGCCGACTAACCCCTGGCCCGCATTGTCGTCTTCGGTTGAGCCCACGCCGTCGTCCTCAATCGTGACCGAGACGCCGGTATTTCGCCAGTGTAACGTCACCGTGGCGCTGGCTTGTTCACCGGCATGGCGGGCGACATTGGTCAGCGCCTCCTGAATAATCCGATACAACACCAGCTCGGCTCCGTCGGCGATCGCACGGGAAGGCTCACCCGTCTGATGGAAGACAACTTCGAGACCCGATAACCGAACGGTCGCGATGAGTTCTTCAATATTGCCCAGCCCGGGCTGCGGTGTCGTGTCGGCCCCATCGGTATCTCGTAGCACTCCGAGCAACCGGCGCATCTGGCCCAGGGCCTGGCGGCCAGTATCGGAAATCGTCTCCAGCGTACGCGGGGCGACGTCCGGATCTGCTTTGGCCGCGTATCGTCCGCCATCGGCTTGCGAAATCATCACTTGCAGCGAATGAGCGACGATGTCATGCAGCTCCCGGGCGATTCTGTTGCGTTCATCGGCGGCCGCCAGTTCACGCTCCTGCTGTGCCTCGATGCGCAACTGTTCGGTGCGGGTCTGGAGCGTTTCCATGCGCACGCGCCGGGTGCGCTGGATGTTGCCGATCGCCCAGAACAACACCACCAGCGCGATGACGGGAATGCTGATCGGGATGGCGTAGAACGCCCCGGTTGGTTCAATGATCTCGTCGGCCTGGTATGCATTCGAGGGGAAGAAGTGCGGCAACATCGTGACTTCGACCGCGTATAACCCCGCGCCCACCAGCGCGGTGACAAACCCAGCGATCGAGGCCCACCGGGGTGCTAAATGCGCCAGGTTTTGCACCGTGACGACCACCATGATCATCGATGGCATCAGCTGCGGCCCGAGGAACAAGTGGATCAGCGAGCCCACGACGACCAGCGCGGCCGAAAGCACCGGATTCGTCCGCCGGATGATCCACGGCGCCATATGCAACACCAGGATGGACCCAATCACAACATACAGCGCCCACTCGGGCCAGCCGTACACGAGGATGGGAAACGTGGACGACGTCATCGCGCCCGCCGAGGACAGTAACATCAGCCCCATCAACGGCAGGATGATGAGCCCATCGGCGATGCGCGGATACTTGCGCCACAGGGTGACTATTCGGTCAAAGAACTTCACGCGCACCAATATATGCGGCCATCAGGCCCACGCGCATCATTCCTTATGACGATTCCCAGCTAACCACTCGACAATCTCAGCGGCCGGGCCGGTCTTGGCTTGCAGGTACCTGGTGCCAGCAAACAGGTGTGTGGAACGTGGGTCGCGAGCCTGGATTGCTGCCCGTTTGATCGGCACCGTCAGCGCATTGACCTCCGGATACACCGCGGGTGCCGTCAGCGACATGAATTCATTGACCAATGACCGCGACACGCGTCCCGAATAGACCCGTGTCAGCTGGGTGACGCCCGACCGATCCTCTTGCAGCATCTGCCGGTGCACGGGGTTCGACCCGGCCTCGTCGGAGAGCAACAGCGCGGTACCCACCGATGCCGCCGACGCTCCGTGGGCCAGCACGTCTCGCACATCCTCGGGCGTGGCGATCCCACCGGCTGCAACAAACGGCACATCTACCACGGCATTGACGTCATCCAACAGGGCGGGCAGCTCCAAGGTCTCGGGTTCGCCTAACGGATCATGTACCGATCGATGTCCACCCGCTTCGGGGCCTTGCACCACGAGAAAATCGGCGCCGTGCGCTACTGCATTGTGAGCCTCAGCAACCGACGTGATGGTCACACCAACTTGCGTGTCCGATGCGTGAAGTCGTTGGAACACTGCTGGCGCGGGCAGCCCGAAGGTGAACGTGACGATGGGCCATTCAACCGCGGCCTCGAGTTTCGCGTCCCAATCATCCGAAACATCTTCGCCGGCCTGTTCGACCGTCGGCAGTTCAACTCCGAGCCGCTCGGCGAAGGGCATGAGTTGTTCCCGAAATGCCGCAAGCTTTTCGCCGCGCTGCGCACTGCTTTTGGCAACATCAACCGCGGTGTTTGCCGCATCCGGCACGAACAGGTTTACGCCCACGGCTCCCGCGTCCGCCACCGACCGATAGTCCTCGACGATCTGCTGTGCGGTTTTGTTGCCGCCACCCAGAAAACCGAGGGCGCCGGTTGATGCGACGGCGCGCGCTAGTTCGTTTGACGACGGGCCGCCGGCCATCGGTGCGGCAACGATTGGGTGATGAAATTCCATGATGAACCTTCCCTTTTACACGAGACTATGACAGCAGCCGTGGCTCATAGTCGGGTTATTTTGCGAGCTCCTCGTAGGCTTCTCGATTCTGTTCGATCAGGCGCTTCGAGATCGCTAATACGTCTTCGTCATCAGCTTTTTGTTCTCCATCCATAAAACCATCCTATTCCGTCAAGCTAGTGATGCTCCGAGTGCACCACACCCGACCCGAGGTTGAGTGGCGCAGGATCGTTGAACACCTAGAGTATTAACCGACCACTCGCACCATCGATAATAACCACAGGTGAACCATGTCTGAGCCAGCAGGGCAGCACGAAGCGCTTTTCGACTTTGAATCGTCGGAACCATCAACGAACGACGACGCTGTTGCAGACCCGGCTGACGAGGCGCCGCTAGGGCAGGGGGCCCTCGAACTCGGCATCGCGATCCCGACGCCATTTAGCGAACCTGAGATTGATGACAAGGTCGAAGCCGAAGCGCAAGAGGCCAACGACGAGGTGTTAGAGAACCCGGAGAACTCGCCGCGGAAGCACCCCAATAAGGTGAGTTTCTATCAAGAACCTCAGGACACTGCCCGACTGCGGGGCGCGGTTTTGCACACCATGATTCCCGAGGGGCACCGCTCGTTGAGCCAGTTTGTCATCCGCGCGGTGATGAAGGAAGTCCAGCGGGTGGAAGAAAAATATAACGACGGCGATCCCTTTCCGGCGGTTGCGGCCCACGAGATGCCGCAAGGACGGCCACAGGGCTAAGGTTTTTCCAACCGCGAAGCAGACGCAACGACATCCTGCAGTTATCTGACGTGCGAGAACTACACCAGTGTAGTGACATGTGTCACATTGCGCACTAAAGTGTGCTAGAGACATCACCACACTGTGAAGGAGTCAGAGATGCAGTCGTTAATCATGGCGGTTGTTGGCGTTCTGATGATGCTGTTTGGATATTTTTTGTACTCCAAGTTTTTATCAAAACGGGTATACAAACTGAGCCCGGACTATCGGACGCCATCACATAAATATCAAGGCGGGGTCGATTACGTCCCCACGAATAAGTGGGTCCTGTGGGGCCACCATTTCACGTCGGTTGCGGGTGCCGCACCGATTGTCGGTCCCGCGGTCGCGGTGATCTGGGGTTGGTTGCCCGCGTTCTTGTGGGTTACCTTGGGTACGATCTTCTTCGCCGGGATGCACGATCTCGGTGCGCTGTGGGCCTCGGCTCGGCACAAGGGTCGTTCTATCGGCACCTTGTCGGGCCGCTATATTGGTGGTTCAGGGCGCGTCCTTTTCCTTGTTGTCATCTTTTTCTTGTTGTTGATGGTCAACGCGGTCTTCGCTGTGGTCATTGCGGATCTACTGGTCTCCACGCCGACGGCGGTCATTCCGACCTGGGGTGCTATTGCTGTAGCCCTGGTGATTGGCCAGGCTATCTATCGGTTTAAGTGGAATCTGCCGCTGGTGTCGATTGTCGGTGTTGTCGCCCTGTACGCACTGATGGTGCTCGGCGATCGTTTCCCTGTTGAACTCCCGGAGACCATTCTGGGCCTTTCGGCTTCGGCGTTCTGGATCATCGTGCTCTTCCTCTACGCCGGTATCGCCTCGATGTTGCCGGTCTGGATGTTGTTGCAACCACGTGACTATATTAATGGCCTGCAACTGTTTGTTGGTCTTGGGCTGTTGTACTTGTCCATTTTCATTTCGAACCCAACGGTTGTCGCGCCCGCGATCAACCAGAATGTCCCGGAGGGGACTCCCGGGATTATGCCGTTGCTGTTCGTGACGGTGGCGTGTGGCGCCATCTCGGGATTCCACGGTGTTGTGTCGTCAGGCACATCATCGAAACAGCTTGATAAAGAAACGGACGCTCGGTTCGTTGGGTATTTCGGCGCAGTTGGTGAGGGTTTACTTGCCCTGGGCACGATTATCGCGACGACGTCGGGCTTTGCCACGCTCGCTGCTTGGGAAGAAGTGTATTCCGCCTTTGAGGAGGGTGGTGCCGCTGCGTTCGTCGATGCAGGTAGCACTATTCTGAATGCTGGGCTGGCCATTCCGGAGAGTCTGTCGGCCACAATTCTTGCCACGATGGCGGTGTTGTTCGCTGCTACGACGATGGATACCGGTGTTCGTTTGCAACGGTTTGTGACAGCGGTGATCTTCGAATTATTTGGGGTGAGGCTGAATGTCTTCTTGGCGACGCTGATCACGTTGGTGACGGGCTTCGGTCTAGCGTTCTCCGCAGGTGGCGATGGCCGTGGTGGCATGATCATTTGGCCACTATTTGGTACGACCAACCAGCTGTTGGCTGCGCTGACGCTTTCGATTTTGGCAATTATCTTGTTGCGTACGAAGCGCCCCGTCTGGCCGGTCATCATTCCGCTGGTATTCGTTTTCTTCGTGTCGATGTATGCGGCAATCATCCAGCTGGGCACGTTCATCGCGGATGGTCAGTGGTTGCTTGTTGTCATTGACGTGATCATCTTGATAGCTGCGGTATGGGTCGTACTCGCTGCGATCAGCAGTATGGTCCGGACGAGGAACAAACCATTAGATCTCGATGCGGAAATGGACGATATCGAAGCGGGAACTTCGGTCTAGTCAATTATCCAAACGCAATCTGCCTCCGGTCCCATCCTGGGTCCGGAGGCAGAGTCGATTGATTAGCTGATGCGGAGTCGATGGCCAAGATTGCGCGAGACTTGGCAACTCGCCTGGCTCATTTTCTATGTGTTCCAGTAGACGTTGCGGAGTAGGGGTTGGTATGGGTCGAGCCATGGGGCTGGTTGGAAGAACGTCATGCCGTGGTGTTTGACGATGCGCCATTTGCCGATGTGTATTGCCCCGTGGTGATGAGCGCATAGCGTGGTGGCGTTGGGTTCGTCGGTGGTGCCGCCGTGTTCCCATTCTTTGATGTGGTGAATTTCGGAATAGATGCCGGGGATGGTGCAGCCTGGGGCTTGGCATCCGCGGTCGCGGGCGAGGATGGCGCGGCGTTGTGTGGGGGTGAAGAGTCGGTGGGTGCGTTTCTGGTGGAGCACGGTGTCTGGTCCGTTCCAGATTTGGCCTACGAGTTCGGCGTTGCAGGCCAGGATTTCAGCGTCTTTGGGGTGCATTGGTCCGTGGTTGATGACCTCTGACTGATATGGGGTCCAGGGCACTGGGTTCACGTACCCATCATGTGGTGAGGTGAAATCGTCATCGGGTGGTGGTTTGAAAGCATCATTCGGATCTGGCGGTGGTAGTTCGTGACAGTCTGGTGGGCTGCTTCTGTCGGGGTTGGGTGCGGTGATCACTGGTGGTAGGATGCCTTCGATGCCGGGTGGCCGCTGTGCTGCTGCTGGTAGTTCTGGTAGGCCCAGGGTGTGGTGAGCCGTTTGGATATCTTGGACCAAGACTAGTTGTGCGCTGGATCCGTGGGATTTTTTGATGCCCGCCTCTGTGGGGTCCATGGTTAGCAGGGTGTTGAACATGCCGATGAGCATGGCCCCGAGTTTCTGGCCGTTGCTCATCTGATCAATGCTCTTGACCCGCTGAGCGGTGACCGGGTTACCGTCGGAGTCTTCGGCGACAATGGCATCAGGATGAGGGAACGGCACCTCATCCGGGGTGAGCCCCAACGGAGCCATATCCGGCTGATGTATTGGATTCCCGTCATGCGATGCCGTGCCCGTCTCCCAGAGCGGCGCACAGTCGGCGGGTGCATCGCCAGGATCACTGTCGGTAGTGGCTTCCAGTGTTGAGTCCGCGGGATTGTCAGCGGCTGTGGTCTGTTGCTCATCACGGTCGATCGAGGTTGTGTCTGATGCGTTGGCATCTTTTGCCGGTTCTGCTGCGTCTTCTGGCTGTGCGTTGTCGGCGTCTTCATCGTGATCGACTGCGGCGACTTCCGATGTGCTGGGATCTGCAGGGTTATCTGCTACGTCGTCGGTTGGCTCGCCAGGGTGGCCTGTGGGGAACAGTGCGGCGATTCCGTCGGGGATGTCTGGTGGGGTGCCGTGGTGGTTGAGCATGTGGAGTTTGAAGTTTTTGAATTGCGCATACAGGTCTGGGGTGGCGTGCATGCTGATGTGGCCGCTGCCATCGGCGTGATCCCGGGTTTTGATCGCATTATCGGGCTGTTTGCGTAGGGTTTTGGAGGGTGAGGGCCCATCGGCGTTCATAGCATGCGCAATACGGTCCACCCACCGCTTTTTCACTCTGGAGACTTCATCGGGGGTGGAGGTTTCAGCGGTTTCGACCAGGGTGGGTTCAAAGGCTTGGAGGACGGCGTTTTTATAGTCGGTGGTTTGGCCGGTTTTGGCGGCGTAGTCAGTAAGGTCTTGATCCAGGTTGATGAATCGGTCGATATTTTCTGCTGGGATTCGTCCGTTGATAAATGCGGCGGCCATGCGTGCGAAGACGGGGAGGTTGGCGGCTTCTTCGGGGTTTTTGCCGGGGGCCAGGGTCACATACGCTGCCCGGTCGAGGTGTTTGGCTGCGGTGGCTGCGGAGAGTTTCATCGTGTCACGCAGATACTGTTTAGCATCAGTGAAGCCGCTGGTGGCAAAGGGTGCACCGAAGTAGGTGACTTGGTCGTGTTCAGCGGCTTGGAAGTAGCGGGTGTAGTTGGCCATCATCACATCCGTAGACTGCGTGACTTGCGACAGCATGTCCCCAATCGCGGGTAGCGAGTCGTAATAGCGTTCTGGTGGCACCACGGTGGCTGGTGTCTTCGAATCTCCAGCGCTGTCTGTATCGTCGTGGCTGGTTTCATCACCGGTTTGGGGCTGGTAGCCAGACCAGTCGGACCCCTCACCCTGGAGAAATGTGGCGAGTTCATGAAAGGTGTTGGGGTTGGCCATTTTCTTGCCAGCATATTGCAGAATGAACGCTGCTGCGTGCAGGGCTTCACCCAGGGAGGCACCATCGAGTTTGTCGGGGTTGAGCAGATCGGTGGGACACGGGATACCAATGTTGGGCAGGACCGGGGTGTGGTCCACAACAAACTCCTCTCAACCGAGCAAGCGGTGGGTGTTCAATAGCCGGTGGTGATGGTTTCTATTCTACCTGTCGGGCCTATTATTTGGCAATAGTTTGGTGTGTTTTGTTGGACGATTTAAGGGAGTTTAACATTACATAATGTTGTGTATCATGTGGTGATTATTCGTGCTTGGTGTGTCGTGTGTTTTGTGGATAACCGTATGGCGTGTTCAGACTTTTCCACACCCCACGCGACACGGTTGCAGAACACCCAAAAACCCAGAGAATGCGCTCGGTTTTTCGAGGAAAATATTGGTTCACGAGCGTTCCAACAGCAAAAGTGCTGGCCGGAACACCGTCCAGGTCAGCGCAGGAGAACTCTGGAGTTATTGCACCCGGTTAGGAATCCCGCCCCGACGAGCCTTTGATCGGCTCAGGCAAATGCAACCGGGCCAGGACTGCATCAGTATTAGCGGGCTGCAGGGTGTGAGGTTATTGAGCCGGAGAGGAGCTTGGGGTCTGGGTTCTTGATTTAGTGCGATGTGGCATTTGGTGATGTCGCCGATGGCGGTGCGGCTGACTCTCGGGTAATCGAACGCTACTCTTGGGGCTTTGTTAGACCGATAAACATTTCTTCGCGCAGGACCCCTACGTGAGCTTGGGTGATTTCTACTGCTTTGAGAGAATCGTTTGTGCGGAAGGCTTCGATGAGCTCGCGGTGCTCGTCCAGTCGGGGCTGAATTTTCTCCATCGGATACGGCACGAAGTATTTGTGGAGACTGTGGTAGGTCTTTAGATAAGCATCAGTTTCTTGTAATTGGGACATGTTCGCGCAATGTCTGTGGAACTTCACGTCGTACGCATGATGCTCGTACCAAGTTCGTGATCTTTCAGATTGTTTGGTTAGTTGCTCGAGTTTGTGGCAGTCTGCTTCGCTGGCATGCTGGGCGGCTGCGAGCATGATGGTCGATTCCATGAGCGAGCGTTGATCGATCAAGAGCCGGATGGCGGAGGCTGCTGAGTGATAGGCGGCTGTAGCGTCGCCGGTCTCTTCTGGAAGGTTTTCAGCAACAAATGTTCCTCCGTATCGTCCCCTTTTGCGAACTAGTACGTCTTCCTCAACGAGTTGTTCTAGCGCTCGTCGTGCGGTTGCTTTCGAGACTTCGAGGCCGACGGCTATATCTTCGAGATGCGGCAATTTTGTCCCCGGGGATAGGAGGCCGGACTCAATTGAAAGGCGGATTCTCGCCCTAACGGTGTCGACGGCTGAGAGTCTGGTGAGTGCTTTAGCGCCCGGCGACGCGTGGAGAACTTCTGATATCGAGGGGTACGTGGGGCGTGCGTCAGACATGACATGAGTCTAGCGAGTTCGAGGCGCATGTTGACTATATCTTGTGAGCTACCTTATATTGTTCAAAATGAACAGTTTAAAATTTCGTTTCGAAACGAGAGGTTTTTGTTGCTATGCCTTTTACCGTGGCCTTGGCACAACGTAAGCCAATTTTTGCGGATGCTCCGGTTGAAGCCTTTGCTGGAGATGTCCGCGAGACATTAGAAAAGTATCCAGAAGTGGACATGCTGGTGTATCCCGAATTGCATTTGCATGGAACGGAACACCTACCTGAAAACCAGCGTGAGGATGCTGAACGAGCGAAGGCAGTGACACTCGATTCAGCGCTTGTGAGATCAGTTGGCGAGATCGCCAAACGTCATCGCAGATGTGTATGCCCAGGGTCGATCGGCGAAATCGCGGATGGCGAGTTCTACAACACCCAGTTGCTGTTCGGCCCGCAAGGCGAGCTGGTCGCGCACTATCGCAAGATGTTTCCTTGGCGGCCATTTGAACCGCATGAATACGGGACAGAATTTGTCACCGCTGAAACTGAGTTTGGACGCGCAGGTCTATCAAACTGCTACGACGCTTGGTTCCCAGAGCACTCCCGTCACCTCGGCTGGCTTGGCGCCGAGTTCGTGCTCAATATCGTCAAAACGACTAGTCCGGATCGCGAACAAGAGCTTGTCTTGGCCAAAGCGAACGCAATTGTCAACCAAAACTACATGCTCTCAGTTAACTGCGCGGGGCCGGTGGGCCGAGGCCGGACTATCGCGGTGGACCCGGAAGGGTATGTGCTAGGTGAGCTGGGTGACGACGAGGACACGTTGGCCGTTACTGTCGACACGAATCGACTTGCCCGGATACGTCAAGTTGGCACCCGCGGCACAAACCGCTTGTGGCACCAGTTAGATGGCGGAGCGAAAGATATCGAACTCCCGATGTATCAGGGCCGCCTGAGCCCTGATACATTCCGACCACACACAGATGGGAAATAACATGCCACAGCAAACACTGATTCGCTCGCTGAATCTCAGATCACTGGTCATTTTCGGCCTGGCGTATATGACGCCGCTGATTGTGATCGGTACGTTCGGGGTCATTGCCTCGACCACCTCTGGAGCATCTGCCGGAGCCTATGCTTTGGCTACCGCCGCTATGCTTTTCACTGCACATTCCTACGCTCGAATGGCGAGCGTATACCCGGTATCGGGCTCGGCTTATACGTATGTTCGCTCAACTATGGGCGCCAAGCCCGGTTTCTTGGTGGGTTGGATGACTCTGCTGGATTACCTGTTTCTGCCGATGGTTATCTGGCTAATTGGTGGCTCGTATCTTCAGGCCCAGTTCCCCGCGATCCCCCTTGCTATCTGGATCATTATTTTCATTGTTATTACAACAACAGTCAACGTGATTGGCGTGCGAGTGGCCGATAAAGTCAACGTCGTCCTGATGACCTTTCAGGCACTTGTGCTGGCATTGTTCGTACTATTTTCCGTGGTAGCAGTGACGAGCGAAGATGGCCTACCCGGGGTCTTTTCTGTGGCACCGTTTCTTGGTGAAGCCGGCGAATTTACGCCTGTGGTGGCGGGCGCTGCTGTGGCTGCTTACGCGTTTCTTGGCTTCGATGCAGTCACCACGATGTCGGAAGAAACAGTTGAACCTCGAAAGACTGTTCCAAAAGCTATCATGCTGATCGCATTGATTGGAGGCGGTATTTTCGTCGCCGTCTCCTATGCGGTACAGCTGGTGCATCCGGGTGGAGTATTTTCGAACGTCGACACGGCAGGTTTTGAGATTGCGACTCGCATAGGGGGAGCCGCGTTTGCGGCAGTATTCATTGCCGCACTTGTGATCGCACAATTCACCTCAGGTATTGCCGCTCAGACGGCCGGATCACGACTGCTGTATGCGATGGGCCGCGACCGTGTCATGCCGAAGATTTTTGCTAAACTGGCACCGAGATTTGCTACCCCGGTAATCGCGATTGTCGCTATCGGGGTGGTCGGATTGATCGCATTGGCCATGGACGTCGCCACTTCTACTTCCTTCATTAACTTCGGTGCCTTTATCTCATTTGCCATGGTCAATGTTGCAGTGTTGGTCTATTGGTCACAACGACGTCGTGCAGGTGAGTATCTCAACGCACTTGCTTGGGTTGTTGCTCCGTTGGTAGGTGTCATTGTTGTGCTCATGCTGCTCACGCAGTTGGACATCCATGCAATCACGTTGGGTACCAGCTGGTTGGTGATCGGAGTGATCATCCTGGCGGTCCTCACACGCGGTTTTCGGGCAGATCCACCCGAGACGGTTGAGGAACTTGCAGAGAAAACGGAGGTTCAGTAACGCGAAGCGACGGCTAAATCGGGACGGTTGTGGCGTTTCGCAATCTCACCGAGTGCATCTTCGGCTGCTGCAGCCAGGACGCTGTTGGGATCGACGACCAATCGTTGGAGCCGGTCAATGGCCTGATCGTGTTGTGGGGTGGCCGTGGCGCCGAGTGCCTCGGCCGCCGCGACGCGTACGTGAGGATAGGCATCATCGGCCAACAGCTCGACGACGTCGGGAACCAACTCGAGCTTGTGATGCTTGACGAGTTGGGCAGCGATTTCACGAACCTGCCAGTCCTCGTCGTGCAGAGCAGCCTGGACGGCGGGAGCGGCCGTGTGATGCCACGCATGCAAGAGTGCTTGGCCTGCCCAGACCCGAGCCATATAGGGTTCGATGGCGTCCATCCCACCGAGCAGTTTGATGTCGGGATCGGTCTCGTCGCCGGGCGCAGCGTCACCGGAGAGTAGCCTCATGGCCCAGTCGACGAGCGTGGTGTACCCGAGTGTTTCAACGGCGGTCGCGATTCTGGTGGTCACGGGTTTGGCGAAGTGGTCTGGAGTATTGGGCGAAGAGTGTGAAGAAAAGGACATGTCTCTATTGTGCACCCAACAACAGGTGGTAGTTTAGGACGTATGCGCTCGCGAAGTTCTATTACCCTACACTTCCGGGCTGAAGCGTATGATCACCCTTCGGGCTACGTGGATGCCGGTACGGTGATGAGCTGGTTGGATAAGGCAGGCTATGCCGCCGCGGCCACCTGGGCCGGGTCCAATGTGGTGGCAACCTATATTGGCAATATGCGCTTCGGTCATCCGGTCCCGGTTGACTCCCAGATTACGGCGCAGGCCAGGTTGATCTATACCGAGGGCTCGCAGATTCATGTGCAGGGCCGGTTGGCGTTGCCGGATGTCTTGAACGATGACGGCGAGCCCACCGTGGCGACGTGGGTGGTCATGGTCTACGAGGCTGTGGATACCAAGGGTGAGACCAAGGAAATCAAGCAGTGGGAGCCACGCACCGACGCAGGGCATCGTCGTCGTGAAGTTGCCGCGGCTCGCGCGCTGGAACATGCTCGCGGTGAAGACGCGTTGGGCCAGGTGTTGTTCCCTGATCCGGATGAAACCAACGCCGAGGTCGTGCTGTTGTGCTTTATTGCCCACGCCGCCGAGGTGACGCCGGGATTTCGTCTGCAGGGCGGTTCATTGATGAACTGGCTCGACGAGGCAGCCTACGTGTGCGCGTCACGATGGGCGGGAAAACCCACCGTCGCGGTTTTTGCCGGTGGCGTGCAGTTTTACCACGGCGTCTACGTGGGCGATATTGTAGAGATCGAAGCTCGCGTGGTGCACACGACCGAACGTTCCATCTACCTGGTGGTCCGTGCCTGGTCGGGGAAACCAGAACAGCGCGATCTCCATCCGGTAGCTCAGTCCATTGCGATCATGGTGGTTGCAGGCGACGGCAAGGCCGAACCGGTGCCAAGCTGGCAGCCGCAAACCGCGGCAGAACAACAGCTGCAGCGCCACGCGATCGATCTGGTATCGATGCGCAATAAAAACGTTTACGAATGGTCCACGGTCGAAATCCCCTAACCGAGGGGAACACGTGAGACCCCGGTAGGAGCACCGTGCTCAAACTTCTGGCGCGTTTCGCGCGTCCTTATAGCGGCCAAGTCCTGGCTGTGATCGTCCTGCAACTAGTTACTATCGGTGCGATCCTCTTTCTGCCTGCCCTCAACGCCCAAATTATTGATGACGGGATTGCCACCGGCGACACCGGGATCATCTGGCGGCTGGGCGGCATCATGCTCGCCGTCGCCTTCGTGCAGCTGGCAGCCGCTATCTCATCGGTATGGTTCGCAGCACGAGCGGCCATGTCGATCGGTCGAGACCTACGCGCCGCGATCTTCCGGCGCGTCTCTCAGTTCTCCACGCACCAAATGTCACAGTTCGGGCCGGCAACGCTCATCACCCGCGCCACTAACGACGTACAACAACTCCAAATGGTGACGTTGATGGCGATGAGCATGCTGGTCATGGCACCCATCATGGCCGTCGGCGGGGTCGTGATGGCGCTGCGCGAAGACGCCGGACTCTCCTGGCTGGTGTGGGCCGCCGTCCCGGTGATTGTCGTCATCATGGTGATCGCGGGTTGGCGCATGATGCCGCTGTTCCGCAAGATGCAAGAAGCCATCGACGACGTCAACCACACTCTGCGCGAGCAGATCACCGGCATGCGCGTGGTCCGAGCGTTTGTGCGCGAGGACTATGAAACCCAGCGCTTCACCACGGCAAACCATCGCCTGACCGACCTCGCGGTGGGCGTCGGCAAAATTTTCGTCCTGCTGTTCCCACTCATTTCGCTGGTGCTGCATATCGCCACGGCTGCGGTGTTGTGGTTCGGTGGACTCCGTGTCGATGCCGGACTGGTCGCGGTCGGTTCGTTGACCGCCTTCATGCAGTACCTGTTACAAATTCTCATGGCCGTCATGATGGCCACCATGATCTTCTTGATGGTTCCCCGCGCCATGGTCTCGGCCAAGCGCATCAACGAGGTACTGGCCACCGAACCAGAACTGGCCGAAGGCACCGTTGACGCAACACAGGCCACCGGTCACCTGACCTTCGACACCGTGAGCTTTTCCTATCCGGGAGCCGAAGCTCCCGTACTGGAAGACATCAGTTTCCGCGCGACGCCGGGTCAGACCATCGGCATCATCGGTTCGACGGGGTCGGGCAAAACCACTTTGCTGAACCTCATCCCGCGGCTCATCGATACCAGCAGCGGGACCATCACCATCGACGGCGTCGATGTGCGGGATTACAGTCGCGAGGCCCTGTCGAATATCGTGGGCATGGTGCCACAAAAGGCCTACCTGTTTTCGGGTACCGTGGCGTCCAATGTGCGCTTTGGTGCACCGGGTGCCTCCGATGACGAGGTGTGGCGGGCCCTAGAGACCGCACAGGCGAAAGACTTCGTGGCGGTGCGAACCTCCGATGAAGCGACCGGCCTGGACTCGTCCATCGCGCAGGGCGGCACCGATGTGTCGGGCGGGCAACGTCAACGCCTGGCCATCGGGCGGACGCTGGCTGCCCAACCCAAGATCTACCTGTTCGACGATTCGTTCTCCGCGCTGGATGCCACCACGGATGCTGAGCTACGCCGTGCACTGGCCGGACAACTGACCGAGGCGACCCTGTTGATCGTGGCCCAACGCGTGGCCACCATCAAAGACGCCGACCACATTCTGGTGCTGGAACGCGGGCGCATCGTCGACGCTGGGACCCACGACGAACTGCTCGACTCGAGTACCGTCTACCAACAAATCGTGGCATCGCAGGTGGGGCATGGCTGAGACAATCGATCCGGGCCGTACGGCCACAACATTCTGGCCCTCGGCGCGCCGTCTGGCCGGTGTCTTCGCGCCCTATAAACCGCAACTGATCGCCGCCGTGCTCCTGACCGTGGTGTCGGTCGTGCTGCAAGTCTGGGCACCACTGGTGCTGGGCGAGGCCGTCAACGTGCTCTTCCACGCCCAGGGCATCGACTTCGCGCGCCTTGGCGAACTCATTACCCGCGTGTTGGCCATGTACGTCGTCGCAATGACTCTGATGTGGCTGCAGGGACGCATCCTGATCATCATCGGTGTCCGCATCACCTACGTGCTGCGCCAGGATGTCGAACATAAAATCCACCGGTTACCAACTAACTGGTTCGATGGCACCCAGCGCGGGGATCTGCTCTCGCGCACCACCAATGACGTCGACAACATTCAAACGGCCGTGCAAAACACGGTCTCATCGCTGCTCAACGGGTTGCTCACGATCATCGGCATCACCATTATGATGTTCACGCTGTCCTGGCAGTTGGCACTCATCGCGCTCATTGCCGTGCCGATCGCGGCCGCCGTCGTCGGCATCATCGGCAAGCGAGCACAGAAGCTGTTTTCCGCCCAGTGGGCCAACACCGGCAAGCTGAACGGCCACATTGAAGAAGCCTTTACCGGCCACGATGTGATGACCTTGTTCAACCGTACCGATGCAATGATCGCCGAGTTTGATGCGCATAATGACGCCGTGTATCAGGCCAGCTATAAGGCGCAGTTCATTTCGGGCATGATCAATCCGATTATGCAATGGGTGACCTACCTGGGCTACGTCGGGATTGCCGTGGTGGGTGCGCTGCGCGTGGCGGCCGGTGCGATGCCACTGGGTTCGGTCACCGCGTTCATCCAGTACTCGCGCGAATTCAACCAGCCGCTGGGGCAACTGGCCGGGCTGGCCAATATGATCATCTCCGCGGTCGCCTCGGCCGAGCGGGTCTTTGAATTCCTCGACGCCGAGGAAGAAACCGATACCGTCGGTGAGCTGGACGACGTCACCGGCGACGTCGAATTCCAGCACGTCGAGTTTAGCTACGACGACTCCGAGCTCATCACCGACCTGAACCTGCATGTGACACCGGGGCAGTTGGTGGCGATCGTCGGGCCCACCGGAGCCGGGAAAACCACCCTGGTCAACCTGCTCATGCGTTTCTACGACGTCGATGCGGGACGGATTGTGCTCGACGGGACCGATATTGCCACCGTCTCGCGGGCTGCGTTGCGCCGACCCATCGGTATGGTACTCCAAGATGCCGTGCTGTTTTCGGGCAGCATCAAACACAACATCGCCTATGGCAGCCCGGATGCCACAGATGACGAAATCGTTGCCGCCGCGCAAGCCGCCCGCGCCGATCATTTCATCAACCAATTGCCCGATGGCTATGACACCGAGATCAGCCTGGACTCGGATGCGATCTCGGCCGGGGAGCGCCAGTTACTCACCATCGCCCGGGCATTTTTGTCGAATCCGCGACTGTTGATTCTTGATGAAGCGACATCCTCGGTGGACACCCGAACCGAAGCACTCATCCAAGAGGCGCTGGCTATTCTGCAACAGGGCCGCACCTCATTTGTCATCGCGCACCGATTGTCGACCATCCGAGCCGCCGATGTGATCGTCGTCATGGATCACGGCGACGTGGTCGAACAAGGGTCACACGATGCGTTGCTGGCAGCCGGTGGAATGTACCATGATTTATATACTGCCCAAACCCAGCAACACCTCGAAGGAGGCCGGTGAGTACTTACCCGACAGGCTGGCCAGGCCAATATCCAACCGGATGGCCCCAACCACAACACGGTGGCAAACACTCCAAAGCCGACGATAAAACCGCCTCGGACCCGGGCAAATTCCACTGGGGTGACCTTTTAGGGCTGCTCGTCTATGTCGGTGGCTTTGTGCTGGGTGGCCTGCTGTTGGTCTTTTCGATTCCCGGGGTCACAGAATTCGGTGCCCAGGCCTATGGGCGCGAGCCGATGTCCTTTGACGACGTGCTGACCTCCGAGACCATGCCCGCCTGGTTTTTGATGTACTCCAACGTGGTGCTCTACGGCATCACCGGGATCATCCTGCTGGCTGTCTCATGGCGACCGTTCGTGCGATCCTTTCGATGGTTTGCGACCTGGTGGTGGGTCAAAGTCCTGCTGCTGCCGGTCATCTGGTTGGCCACGCTGATGCTCACGTCGTTCATCCTGGTGATCTCCGGCCAGGAAGGTGATGTCTCCGCCAATCAAGAAGCCGTTGAACAGGCCGCGGGGGAGTCCTCGCTGATCGTGTCCATCCTCATCATGGGACTGGTCGGCCCGTTCGTTGAAGAGTACATTTTTCGTCACGTGCTCATCGGTAAACTCGGACGCTGGATTCCGACGTGGGTCACCGTGCCCATCTCGATTATCGCGTTCACCATGCTGCACTTCATCGGTGATCCGAACGCATCCTTCGCTTCGGTGCTGCCGTATATGTCGATGGCCATCGCCTTTACCGCTGTGTATCTGATCTCGAAGAAATCCTTTGCCTACGCGTGGCTGTCGCACGCCTTCAATAATGTGGTGTCGGTGCTCATGCTCGAGTTGACCAGCATGGATACGGGCCTGATCCTCATCTAGATGGCGAACTCATCCCAGCGGTCACTGACCCGCCAGATTCTGGGCTTAGCGGTTCCGGCATTTGGTGCCCTGATCGCCGAGCCACTGTTTTTACTGGCCGATACCGCGATGATCGGTCGGTTGGGTGCCGCCGAACTCGCCGGCGTCGGTCTGGCCGCGGCCATCGTCCAAACAGTCACCGGGCTGCTCATCTTCCTGGCCTACTCGACGACCCCGGCCGTGGCGCGGTTCCTCGGCGCCGGGCAACGAGGCAACGCCCTGGCCCGCGGACGCGACGGCATCTGGTTAGGCCTCGGGCTCGGCGTCGTCCTCGGGATAATCGGCTGGTATACCGCCCCGCTGCTGGTCAACATCGCCACCCCCGATGCCGCGCCACACGCCGTGGCCTACATGCAATACTCGATGCTCGGGCTGCCCGCGATGCTCGCCGTTCTCGCGGCAACAGGCGTACTGCGTGGCCTCCAGGATGCTACCACCCCGCTGATCGTCGCCGGCGTCGGATTCGGGCTGAACATCCTGGGCAACTACCTGCTCATCTACGTATTCGGCCTCGGCGTCGCTGGCTCGGCCATCGGTACCTCCGTCATCCAATGGCTCATGTTCGCCGTGTATGCGGCCATCCTCATTCCGCGCATGCGCCGCTACGACGTGGGTTTTACCCCCACGACGACGGGCTTGCGCGCCACTGCCCAGGTGGGGTCGTGGCTGCTGGTCCGTTCCGCCTCGCTGCGTGCGGCAATCCTCGCCACGGTGCTCACCGCGACCGCACTGGGCACCGAAGTGCTGGCCGCCCACCAGATCGTGTTCAATGTGTATTCGACCATGGCGTTCGCCCTCGATGCCCTGGCGATCGCGGCCCAAGCGCTCATCGGCAAGGAGCTTGGCGCCTCCAACGTGACCGCCGTACGCGCGCTGACTTCGACCATGATCCGCTGGTCATTTGGCTTCGGGGCCATCACCGGCATCCTGCTGGGCATCGCGTCGCCGTGGTTACCTCACGTGTTCACTACCGACCCGGCCGTCATCGCGGCGACCACCGCGGGGCTCATCGTGCTGGCCATCTCCCAGCCACTATCCGGCTACGTGTTTGTGCTCGACGGGATCCTCATGGGTGCGGGCGACGCGAGATACCTCGGGCTCATCGGGATCGTCAACATCGTGATCTATCTACCCGCACTGTATGTGCTGGCTGCGCTCGCCGATGACGCAACCCAGGTTGGCGCTGTGGCATGGGTATGGATTGGATTCGCCGGCGTATTCCTTGCCGCGCGGGCGCTGGGACTGTGGTTACGTATCCGTCGCGACACCTGGATTCGACTCGGCGCGCAATGACTAGAATGGAACCGACATGAGCCAAAAAATAGACCTCGATATCACCTCCGTCATCTACCGGCCGGTACTCATCCGCGCCGGCGTGGCAGCACTCTTTGGTATCGCCACCTTCCTGTTCCAAGAACCCTCCGACGCCGTCGTAAACTATGGCAGTGCGATCTTCTTCTTGTTCTCTGGATCGGCGATGTGGGAATACCTGCGCCGCGACCCCGTCCCCGAGGGCATGCGCTCGCCGCTGTCGCTCATCGCAGCGATATGGATGCTCACAGCACTCACCCTGGTGGGACTCCAGCTCGGCGACGTGTCAGCGACCGTCACGTGGATTACCATTGCCGCGGGCTTAGGGGTGGGAGGTATCGCCGAAGTCTGGGCGTGGACCTGGCGTAAGAGCTTCGCGCCAGCCCGAGATCACCTCATCGCGGGCATTGTCGGGATCATCACGGCCGGCCTGCTCGCCGCGATGCAAGATCTGGACTACCACCGCATTTTCGGTATCGCTGGAACCTATGCGCTCGTCGTCGCCGTGCTCTTTGCTATCACGGGGATCGGGTACTGGCTCGACACCCGCAAAGCGGTCAAAGAGGACGGGTATCAGCCACCAGCGCCGTAGCGTGTCGGCTGAAATTTCGCCCACAGCCCGCGATTTCTACGTTGTGTAAAACAGGCGCTAGAATAAGCCCCATCGACCTTCCATAGGAGCAACTCCGGTAGCCGGAACACACCATGCCAGATTCACCTAAAAAACCACGCGGCGGATTCAAAGGCGGCATCAAGATCCCGCTGGTCTTTTCGTTTGTCGTCGGGCTCATCGCATTTGTCGTTGCCACAGTTGTGGGCACCGGCGGACTGAATAACCCCGACCATCCGCTGCGTCTCGACATCGGACTGATCGCCTTCGGTGTCGGCGTCGCAGCGACACTCGTGGTCGTGGCCCTGCTGCAATTGACCGGGCGCGAAAACCCTGATCACATCTCCGAGGGTTCCGGTATTAACCGCTCTTCTGAAGAACTGCACCGCGCCGCGATCGCCAGGGCTCGTGAACGCATGCGCCGCGAACGTGCCGAAGCAGAAGCAGCAGAGCAGTCGAGCGACGAGACGAGCTCAGAGGAACGCTAGCGCCAGGGTTGGTGGCGGAACATACATCGTTTTGTTGTGTTGTCGTTGGCGTTCGCAGGGTCAACGCATGGTGCCCTTCATAGAAACGCCTGAGCTGTAGACAGCTTCTTGTCAGCCTGTTTAGACTCGGCGACACAGCAAAGTAGGCCCCGCAAACATCAGATCGCGAGGACGACCATGCGAGCAGTGACCTGGCAAGGCCGACGAAATGTTTCCGTCGAAGAAATGCCCGACCCGACGATTCAAGAACCTCCGACGCAATTATTCGCGTCACATCCACCGCGGTGTGCGGCTCCGATTTGCACCTCTATGAAGTGCTGACTCCGTTCATGACACCCGGCGACATCATCGGGCACGAACCGATCGGCATTGTGGAAGAAACCGGCTCCGCCGTCAACAATCTACAGCCCGGCGACCGCGTGGTGATCCCCTTCAACGTCTCCTGCGGGTATTGCTATTACTGTCAGCGTGGGTTGCAGTCGCAGTGCGAGACGACCCAGGTGACCGAATACGGCACCGGTGCAACTCTGCTTGGCTACTCAAAGCTCTACGGCCAGCTACCAGGCGGGCAAGCAGAGTACCTCCGGGTGCCCCACGCCGATTATGGCCCCATCAAAGTCGGATCTGAACTCACCGACGAACACTATCTTTTCCTCTCCGACATCCTCCCCACCGCTTGGCAGGCAGTGCAATACGCACACATGCCCGATGACGGTGTCATGGCGGTGCTCGGGCTCGGACCGGTCGGCCAATTCGCCGCACGGATCGGTGTCCAGCTCGGCTACGACGTCGTTGCGCTGGAAACCGTGCCAGAGCGCCGCGTGATGGCTGCCCGCCACGGCGTCACCGTCGCCTCCGAACATGCGGAAGCGGCCCAATTGATCAACGAACGGACCAACGGACGCGGGGCCGATGGCGTCATCGATGCCGTCGGTATGGAATCCCACGGCAACCACGTCGTGGCAGCACTGCACAAGGCCACCGCGTATCTCCCAGATGCGATCGGACAAAAGGCCCTGACCAACGTCGGCCTAGATCGAACCTCGGCGTTGAACTCCGCATTAGACCTTGCCGGCCGCGGTAGCACCGTGTCACTCAGTGGCGTCTACGGAGGCGCCGCTACGCCAGTGCCGATGCTGACCATCTTTGATAAACAACTCACCATTACAGCAGGTCAGTGCAATGTTCGGCACTGGGATCAGGACTTGATCCCCTATGTTGAGGATTCGTCAGACCCGTTAGGGGTCACCGATTTGGTGACCCACCGTATGCCGCTTGACCAAGCACCCGAGGCGTACCACATGTTCCAGCAGAAACAGGACGGCTGCATCAAGGTCGTACTGAAACCCTGACGCTGGGCACAGCACACTATGCATTCATGACTGAGATGAACGGACGTGAGGCACATGGCAGACATTAACACTCCCGGCAAACCAAGTTCGATCGACCCACAACTGCACGACCCAGAGGATCAGCCCACCCCGCCAAAACCCGACGCACCCTCTCCCGCGAAAGCTGACCAGAGCACTCCTGCGGTACGGTCAGCCACCGGTCAAAAGGTTGGTGCAGACAACAGCAACCCGCGGGCCCAGGCCCATACATATTTGACCACCTCACAAGGTGCACGTGTACGGGATACACATCGGTCACTGAAGGCCGGTGAACGCGGCCCAACCCTGTTGCAGGATCACCACCTGCGCGAAAAGATCACCCACTTCGACCACGAACGCATCCCGGAACGCGTCGTCCACGCTCGCGGAGCAGCCGCACACGGCGTATTTGAATCCTAAGGAGTGGCAGGCAACCTGACCCGCGCTCGGTTCTTAACCGAAGCGAAAACCACTCCGGTCTTCACTCGATTTTCAACTGTCGTCGGTTCACGAGGTTCTGCCGACGTCGTGCGAGACACCCGCGGTTTTGCGACGAAGTTTTATACCGATGAGGGGACCTACGACCTCGTCGCGAACAACATTCCGGTCTTCTTCATCCAGGATGGCATCAAGTTCCCGGACATCATCCACGCTGCGAAACCGCACCCGGATCGCGAAATTCCACAAGCGCAGTCGGCCCACGACACCTTCTGGGATTTCGTCTCCCTGCAGACCGAAGCCCAGGCGCATGCGATGTGGCAGATGTCAGACCGTGGCATCCCGCGCTCATACCGGATGATGGAAGGCTTTGGAGTCAACACGTTCCGTCTGATCAATGCCAACGATGAAACGGTCCTGGTCAAATTCCACTGGAAACCACGCCTCGGTGCACACTCCGTGACCTGGGAAGAGGCGCAGATGGTTAACGGTGTCGACCCCGATTTCCACCGGCGCGACCTGGCCGATGCCATCGAATCCGGTGCATACCCGCAGTGGGAGCTTGGGGTTCAGGTCTTTCCGGATACCGAAGACGAGATGTTTGAGGGTATCGATCTGCTCGACCCAACAAAGATCGTGCCCGAGGAGCTAGCGGAAGTTCAACCACTCGGATGGCTGACGTTGAACGCCAATCCGAGTAACTACTTTGCCGAAACTGAACAGGTGGCCTTCCACCCAGGGCATCTCGTACCCGGAATCGACCTCACCAACGATCTGGGGTGTAATAAGGATGTTGGACAGGTTGTTGATTATCAGACAGGATCAATACCATGGCAACATCACCACGTCGGAAGTTCAGTGCGCAGTTCAAAGCTGAAGCGGTCCAGATGGTCGTGCAAAACGACCGGCCGATCGCGCAAGTCGCCAAAGAACTCCAGATCAATGACGGTACCCTGGGCAATTGGGTCAAGCTGTATCGGGAAGAGAATCCAGAGCCGGAACCGGCGTTGAAGCCCTCGGATCGGGTGCGGTTAGCGGAGCTGGAGGCAGAGGTTCGAGAGCTGCGGATGGAGAATGAATTCCTAAAAAAAGCCGCCTTGGATTCAAATCGTCAAGGCAACACCGTGGGCTTCGGCTTCGAGTGGGGTTCGGTAGCCTAGGCCTTTGCGGGGTCGGGTGTTGAGTTCATGGACGATGTGGTCCAGATCGGTTTGTGAATATCGGCTCAGGTTGGTTTTCTTGGGTAGGTACTGGCGGATGAGTCCGTTGGTGTTTTCGTTGGTGCCGCGCTGCCAGGGGCTTAGCGGGTCTGCGAAGAAGATCTCCACACCGGTGGCTTGGGTGATGGTCTGATGGTCCGCAAGTTCCATGCCGCGATCCCAGGTCAATGTCTTGACTTCTATTGTTGGTTGCTGGGTGCTACGCTGGCTCAGTGCGGTGGTGAGATGCTGTGCACTGCGATCTGCTAACTGCACTAGATCCACTTTCCGGCTGGCTCGATCTACCAGGGTGGCTATTTGAGAGTTGGTGCCGCCGATGATCGGATCGCCTTCCCAATGGCCTAGTATCGTGCGATCCTCGGCTTCAGCTGGCCGGTCGTGAATGGACCGGGCATTTTTGATTTGCGATCGCCACTGGCCCCGGGTGGAGTAGTGTTTGCCGTGGCGGATGGGCCGATTGCGACGCAAACATCGATGAATATTATGTGGCAGTATCTTGCGGACCTTGTGCAGATACACGGTGCGATAAATGGCCTCGTGACTGATGTGCATCCGCGTATTCATCGGGTAGTCCAACCGCA
>NZ_BAAGSP010000009.1:0-99642 GCF_054782375.1 Yaniella soli | reverse complement strand
GTCTGTCGACCGTTTCGGAAATCTCAGTAAATGAATGTCCTTGTTTCCATAGTTCCCAGACTCGGCGGCGTTGGGTCTCCGGAAGTCCAGGCCGTCCTATTTTCGCCATAACCCACCTCTAACATAAGTTGACTAGGGGTGTTGCACTGACGGTTTGAGTCTAGACCTGGCATATCAGCATGCCACCGACACCGGTCACAACGTGGGTTTCAGCTCCGTTGCGGCCGGAAATATGTCGATGACCGTGCTGCAGCAGAATCAAACCGCCGAAGATACTGCGATCAATCGGCGGAACCTTGAAGAACTGCTCGGCATTACGCCCGGCACCACGCGCTTCGTTTCTCAGACGCACTCAGCGCGTGTGGTCGCAGCAGGACCCAGTTGCTGGGCAACGCTCGCCACGCAGGGTGAAGCCGACGCAATCGTCTCACAGGATGGAAACGATCCCATTGCCATTCTGGTCGCAGACTGCCTGCCCGTCGCCTTCACAACTGACTACGGTCCTACCGCTGTCGCTCACGCTGGTCGTGTAGGTCTGTTGGACGGGGTGTTAGAAAATACCGTCGAAGAGCTTCGAACACTGGATGCCGACGACGACGGCAAAATCTATGCCACGATTGGCCCGAGTATTTGTGGACGATGCTATGAAGTTCCTGAGTCCATGCGCGACGAAGTCTCAGTTCAGCATCCAGCCCTCTATTCGGAAACATCATGGGGGACACCGGCGCTCGATCTCCCCGCGGCAGCTGAAGCCATTCTGCGGCACGCCGGTGTAGTGGTGCAGCGCGTTGAAGAATGCACACGTGAAAATCACCAGTTGTATTCACACCGTCGGCAGCCAGGCGCCGGACGTCTCACCGGTATTGTTTGGAAACCAGCAATATCGACCAATGCTGTACGACACACCACATAATCCCCCGGATTTCCCGGGAAACAGCCGGTTTGTCTACTAAGGTCAAGAGTGTCCTAGAACCATCAAGGATTTGAGGTGCGCATGGTCAGCGGATTAAGAAAAGCCATGATCCGAATGGGTCTGGCTGATAGCGATGAAGCCTATGAACAAGAGCTTCTAGAAGAAGAGCGTAAAGCGAGCTCGGCGCCGGCCGACGTCGCCCCGAAGCCTGCAGTTTCGGAAGCAACGCCAGAACCCGTCACGCCGGTCGAATCGAAACCAGCTGGTCCACGCGCTGTACCAGATGTGGAAGACGAATACCGTGCGCCGGTCACGCCAATCAAACGTGTGGTCCAGTCCCGAGAGGAAAGCGCTGAAGTGCACAAACTCCGTACGATCCATCCGCGATCATATAATGACGCCAAACTTATCGGTGAAGCAATTCGATCCGGTATTCCCGTCATTATTAATGTCACCGACATGTCGGAGTCAGAGGCGAAACGACTGGTAGATTTCTCTGCGGGACTCGCATTTGGTCTTCACGGATCAATCGAGCGTGTGACCAACAAGGTATTCCTATTGACACCTACAAATGTGGAAAATGTCGTCGATGGACATTCACAGTCTGTGCCGGACGAAGACTTCTTCGACCAAGCGTAGAGACTGTAGGCCACCCGACACACCACAACGAAAGATACTGAGGACTCGTGCAAATTCTTTGGACAACGCTGTATTTGGTGGCGACCATTTACTTCTTTATCCTCCTTGTGCGTATCCTCTACTCGCTCGTCAACGCTTTCGCACGAGACTGGAGGCCGCGGGGAATCAACCTCATCATCGCTGAAATAGTGATGACTCTAACTGATCCGCCACTGCGCTTCTTCCGTCGGTTTATTCCACCTCTTCGGTTGGGTTCGGTCTCGCTCGATTTGTCGTTTATCGTGGTGTTTTTCATTGTGATGATCATTCGGTTTGTCGCCCTGCAAGCGGCAGTCTGATAAGAAGAATAAAGCAATAGTGTTGAATAAATAGGATTATTTCGCAGAATCGCCGTGCAGACTACTCGTTTATCGATCCTCGGTGATAATGTAATCCTCAGATACATAAGTAGATGAGAGTGTAGAGCTCAGAAACTACTCATGAGAAGACCAACAGTTTTCTAGATTTGTACATGACCAAGTAATTGGGGTGACCACATGGCTCTCACGCCGGAAGTTGTAGTCAATAAGAAATTCCAAGTCACGAAGTTTCGTGAAGGCTACGACCAAGACGAAGTAGACGATTTTCTCGATGAGATCGTTGAGGAACTGCGCCGTCTAAATCAAGAGAATGACGACCTACGCCGTCAGGTGACAGAGCTTGAAGCTCAAACCGGTGAAGAAGCACCTGTCCCAGCCCCTGTCCCGGCCGACGGTGGAGAAGAAGACACCACCACATCGGCTACGGACTTGCCAGTCGTGGAAACGGAAGCAGAGCCGGAACCAGACGCTTCAGTGGCTCCTGCGCCTGAACAAGAAGCCACGGAGCCCGCTGCACCTGCCGCACCAGCTGCCGGTACTGCGCCTCAAGAGAACACTGCTGAATCAGCCGCTGGTGTCCTTGCTATGGCCCAGCGTCTCCACGATGAATACGTCTCCGATGGTGAACGTAAACGCGACGAAATTGTCTCTGAAGCCGAACGCGAGGCAAACCGTCTCGTGACAGAGGCTGAAGAAACGTCACGTAAGACCCTTGCCGACTTTGAAAAACGCAAGACCGTGCTGGAACGCGAAGTCGAAGAACTCCGCGGATTCGAACGCGACTACCGTTCACGGCTACGCTCGTTCATCGAAAATCAGCTTCAAGACCTGGACTCACAAGCCCGAGTCACAGACTAGTCTGAGGCCCCGCGACGACTTCCGCGTTGCACAAGCCATTCACAATGGTCGGCTATTTCTTGTAAATAGCCGACCATTTGTGTGTTGCAGTACTTTCAAATCCCGCAAAAGAAGGAGCCAACGTGGCCAACCATGACCAACAGATTCCACAGCGGGCCTGGTGGATCGCACTGATCCCGATGGTGATTGCATATGTTGCAGATCTGTGGTCCAAAGAGACCGTGTTGGCCAACATGCAAGAGGGCGAACAAATCCCCGTCATTGAATCAGTAGTCAATTGGCACTTCATTCGCAATCCTGGGGCAGCGTTTTCAATTGGCACTGAGGTAACCTGGTTGTTCACAGTTATCCAAGCGGCAGGCTTGCTCATCGTCCTGTATCTGATCGTTTTTCGGGCGCGCACTATGCCGTGGCTCATCACCCTTGGTGCATTGGGAGGTGGCATTGCCGGAAACCTGACCGACAGGCTCTTCCGCGAGCCAACCTTCGGCATGGGTCACGTCATTGATTTTATCTCGGTGCCGAATTTTGCGATATTCAATATCGCAGATTCGTTTATCGTATGTTCCATCATCGTGATCGTCATTATGGTGTTGTTCGGTAAAACCATGGATGGTCTGCCGGAGGAATCCGACGCAGAACACAAGGCTTCCTCTACGTCCACCGACGCCACGGACTAGAACGATCATGACCCACACCCAAGAACACCATGAATCATTCGACGTCACCGAACGGAGTCGCGCCGACGCGGCAGTAGCCCAAGCCCTCGGGATATCGCGGACCAAAGCCGTTGCATGGATCCAACGCGGTCTCGTCACTTCGCACGGCAAACTTGTGGCGAAGTCGACCAAGTTTGTTGCGGGTGACTCGTTCAACGTCGCGCTGCCGAACGACCCAGACCCGCTCGAGGTGAAAGTTGAAACCGTGCAAGATCTTGCAGTAATCGCTGATGAAGAAGACTACGTCATTATCGATAAGCCTGTTGGCGTAGCGGCACATCCCTCACAGGGCTGGCGCGGGCCAACGGTCGTCGGTGGACTAGCAGCTCTCGGCATCGATATTGCGACCTCCGGTCCACCCGAACGAAAAGGCATCGTCCAACGGCTTGACGTCGGCACCTCCGGTCTCATGGTCGTCGCCAAAACTGAGAGTGCCTACAGCTACCTTAAAGAAGCATTTCGTGACCGCACACCCACCCGCAACTATCATGCGCTCATTCAGGGCCTCCCAGACCCAGTCACCGGCACGATTAACGCCCCCATCGACCGTCATCCGGGACACGAATGGCGATTCGGAGTAGTCGAAGGTGGCAAGGAAGCCATTACGGACTACCAAACCATTGAGTCTTTTGGTACTGCTACCTTACTCGATGTCCAACTCCGGACCGGCAGGACCCATCAAATCAGGGTGCACTTTTCAGCGCTGAACCACCCACTGGTCGGTGACCTCACATACGGTGCAGACGCGGGTCTGGCAGCTGAACTGGGCCTGACACGTCAGTGGCTCCATGCAGTCGGGCTGGGCTTCCGACATCCAAGCACCGGACAAGACGTGAGCTATACGTCTCACTACCCCTCAGACCTGAATTATGCGCTGGAACGTTTGCAACATTAAGGGCTAGACTGGCTGACGCTAGTCCCGTCAGTTTTCTTGGAGGTCGACACTCTCAATGGCCGGTGCAACTGCAAAACGTGATGGTTTTGTACACCTTCATACACATACCGAGTACTCGATGCTGGACGGTGCGGCAAAACTCGATGATCTGTTCGCCGAGGCCAACCGTATCGGACAAGATGCTCTGGCCATTACCGACCACGGATATCTCTTTGGTGCCTTCGATTTTTGGAATAAGGCGCAGCAGCACGGCATAAAGCCCATCATTGGGTTGGAAGCATATCTGGCACCCGGCCAGCAACACCGCACCGACAAGACGCGTATCCGTTGGGGCGAACCAGACCAGCGATCCGATGACGTCTCGGGTGGCGGTGCCTACACCCACATGACCTTGCTATCGAAAAATAACACCGGCATGCACAACCTGTTCCGGATGGGCTCACACGCGTCGCTCGACTCGGTCTATGCCAAGTGGCCACGTATCGACCGAGAGCTCCTCAACGACTATGCCGATGGGATCATTGGCACTACGGGGTGTCCATCCGGTGAAGTCCAAACTCGTCTACGACTTGGGCAGTACAGCGCGGCTGTTGAAGCCGCCGCAGAGTTCCGCGACATCTTTGGCAAAGAGAACTTCTACGTTGAAATCATGCAGCACGGGCTGTCGCTGGAACGGCGAGTCTTTGGCGATCTCATCCAACTTTCAAAAGATCTCAGTCTGCCGCTGGTTGCCACCAACGACCTGCACTACACACATCAGCACGACGCCAAGCACCATGAGGCACTGCTCGCCCTGCAATCCGGGTCGCGTCTGGATGAACCGACCTATGACGAAGGCGGGTCGCGATTCGCATTTGTTGGTAATGAGTTCTATCTCAAGACTGCAGCTGAGATGCGATCTCTCTTTTCTGACTTCCCAGAAGCCATCGACAACACACTGCTGATCGCCGAGCAATGCGAAGTCGACTTCAATACCAACGCCAACTACATGCCAAAATTCCCTACACCTGCAGGGGAAGACGAAACCAGCTGGCTCATCAAAGAAGTGAATAAGGGTCTGCACGGTCGGTACCCAAATGGTATTCCAGCCCATGTGCAAAAACAGGCTGATTACGAGCTCGACGTCATCATCAACATGGGCTTTCCTGGCTACTTCTTGGTGGTCGCAGATTTCATCAACTGGGCTAAAGAACAGGGTATCCGCGTGGGGCCGGGCCGCGGTTCAGGTGCCGGCTCTATGGTTGCTTACGCGCTGCGGATTACCGAACTTGATCCACTGGAACACGGGCTGATTTTTGAGCGCTTCCTGAACCCTGATCGCGTTTCCATGCCCGACTTCGACGTCGATTTTGACGATCGTCGTCGAAGCGAAGTGATCGACTATGTGACTGAAAAATACGGTGACGAACGTGTTGCGATGATCGTTACGTACGGCACCATTAAGACCAAACAAGCACTCAAAGACTCTGCACGCGTCATGGGTAAGCCCTTCTCGATGGGCGACCAGCTGACCAAGGCGCTGCCTCCGGCTGTGATGGCTAAAGATATCCCGCTGGGAGACATCGAAAATCCTGAGTCGGCACGCTATTCAGAAGCTGGCGAATTCCGTGAGCTGTTGCAGGCCGAACCCGAGACTCAAGCGGTTTTTGAAACGGCGAAGGGTATTGAAGGGCTGATTCGCCAGTGGGGTGTCCACGCTGCCGGCGTGATTATGTCGTCGGATCCAATCATCGACGTGATCCCCTTGATGCGGCGCTTCGTTGACCAACAGGTGATCACCCAGTTTGATTATCCGACTGCGGAAGCGCTCGGGTTGATTAAGATGGATTTTTTGGGGCTGCGAAACCTCACCGTCATCTCGGATGCGGTGGAGAACGTTCAACGCAACCGTGACTACACGTTGGACCTCGAAAGTCTTGCACTGGACGATGCAGCATCCTATGAGCTGCTTGCACGCGGGGACACCCTCGGTGTATTCCAGCTGGACGGTGGGCCAATGCGCTCATTGTTGAAGCTCATGCGCCCGGATAACTACGAAGATATTTCGGCGACCCTGGCGTTGTATCGTCCCGGGCCGATGGGCGCGAACTCGCACAATAACTATGCACTTCGCAAAAACGGTTTGCAAGAAGTTACTCCTATTCACCAGGAGTTGGAAGAGCCACTGGCGGAAATTCTTGGGATCACGTACGGCCTGATCGTGTATCAGGAACAGGTGATGTCTATTGCACAAAAGGTGGCGGGATATTCGCTTGGGCAAGCTGATATTTTGCGCCGTGCCATGGGTAAAAAGAAGAAATCCGAACTGGATAAGCAGTACGTGAGTTTCCAGCAGGGCATGTTGGATAACGGCTACTCTCAAGAAGCCATTACCGCGCTGTGGGACATCCTGTTGCCATTCTCCGACTATGCGTTTAACAAAGCGCACTCGGCTGCCTATGGTTTGGTTTCGTACTGGACTGCGTATCTGAAAGCGCATTACCCCGCCGAATACATGGCTGCACTGCTGACCTCGGTATCGCATGATAAAGACAAGCTGGCGATGTATCTCAACGAATGTCGCCGGATGGATATCACCGTGTTGCCGCCCGATATCAATGAATCGACGCTGAACTTCACTCCGGTTGGAAAAGACATCCGCTTCGGCATGGGCGCAGTGCGAAACGTGGGCGCACATGTAGTTGACGGCATGGTGAAAGCTCGCGAAGAACAAGGCGCGTTCACCTCGTTCCAAGACTTCTTCAAGAAAGTTCCGCAGGAAGTCTGCAATAAACGCACCATTGAATCGATGATTAAAGCTGGCGGGTTCGACTCGCTGGACAATAGTAGACGTTCCCTGCTGGCTGTGCACGAAGAAGCCGTCGATGCTTCGGTTGTACAAAAACGCCAGGAAGCCAATAACCAGTTCGACTTCTTTTCTCTGCTGGACGAGGGGGACGACTCCGGGCTCGATACCGGGTTTGGTGTGACCGTGCCAGATCTCCCCGAGTGGGATAAGAAGACTAAGCTGGCTTTTGAACGAGAGATGATTGGGCTGTATGTGTCTGATCATCCACTGCACGGGCTCGAACATGTGCTGCAACAACACGCGGAACATAGCGTTACACACATCCTCGACGATGAGGGCCCCGCTGATGGCTCGTTTGTGACCATTTCCGGGTTGATCACCTCATTGGAACGCCGAGTCGCCAAGACCTCCGGGAACCCCTACGCCAGGGCGGAGGTAGAAGATCTTGGCGCCTCAATCGATGTGATGTTCTTTGGCCGTGTCTATGAGCCGATCTCCAGCGTCATCGCCGAAGACCTTGTGGTGTCCATCAAGGGGCGGGTGCAGCGCCGCGATGACGGATCCGTGGTGGTGTCGGCCCAAGAGATGACCATCATTGATACCACCGATATGGGAGCGGGTGGCCCATTGAACCTGACCATCCCCTCCTTTAAGGCCACTGAGCCGCTCATTCGCCAACTGGGTGATGTCCTGCAATCACACACGGGCACCACCGATGTGAATATCAAACTGGTTGGAAATCTCACCATGGAAGTGCTGCGGGTGGGACCCCAATATAAAGTGAGCCCCAACCCTGCGCTTTTCGGGGATCTGAAAGTCCTTCTCGGAGCCTCGTGCCTTGAGTAAGCACCGTCAGATCACTATATGTAGTATGAAGCCGGGTTGAACAGCAACTATATGTGGGAGTAGTATTGCTTGCAGACCTGAACCGTAGAGAGGTTTCCTTCCCATTATGCATTGCCCCTTTTGTCGACACGAAGAATCCCGAGTCGTTGATTCCCGTTCACTGGACGACGGCTCAGCGATTCGGCGCCGGCGTGAGTGCCGCTCGTGTGACAAACGGTTCACCACCATGGAAACCACATCACTCAGTGTGATCAAACGTTCCGGTGTGGCCGAAGCATTCGACCGCGCAAAAGTTGTCAATGGTGTTCGCAAAGCGTGCCAGGGACGGCCGGTCGACAATGACGACCTCGCCAAACTCGCTCAGGATGTCGAAGAAAGTATCCGAGCCACTGGTCACGCTGAAATCGATGCTCACGAAGTGGGCCTAGCCATCCTTGGTCCGTTGCGTCGTCTCGACCAAGTCGCGTATCTACGGTTTGCTTCGGTCTACCAAGATTTCGATAATCTCGACGATTTCGAACAAGCCATCACCGAGTTGCGCCAACGCCCGGAGGTTCAAGAACCACTCCAGGCGAAATTATTCACTCGGTAAAAGACTTCCGGTGGGGCCCTGCAGGGGAAGTCAGGGCCCCACCGGTACCAGCTACTCGGCGACCGTGAGGATTTCTGCGCCGTCGTTCGTCACGACAATCGTGTGTTCGAACTGTGCGCTGCGTTGCTTATCCTTGGTCGTCACGGTCCAACCGTCATCCCACATATCCCAGGCAATGGCCCCGAGCGTCAGCATAGGCTCAATCGTGAAGACCATGCCCGGCACCATCACTTCGTTGTGGCGTGGAGCCGTATCGTAATGCGGGATCACCAGACCGGAATGAAATTCTTTGCCCACGCCGTGGCCGACGAAGTCTTCGACCACGCCGTACCCAAAACGTTTTGCATAGGTTTCGATGACTCGGCCAATGACATTGATCTCACGGCCGGGTTTAACAGCCTTGATCGCACGCTCGAGCGCCTTCTCGGTGCGCTCCACCAGCAGGCGGGACTCTTCGTCCACAGTGCCGACTAAGAACGTTTTGTTGTGGTCACCGTGGTGACCATCCTTGTACACGGTGATATCGATATTGATAATGTCACCGTCTTCGAGCATCGTGTCGTCAGGGATGCCATGGCAGATGACTTCATTTAACGACGTCGTCATGGATTTGGGAAATTCCTTATACCCCAATGTTGAGGGCCATGCGTCGTGGCTCACAATAAACTCATATCCAATACGATCCAGCTCAGCAGTTGTAATACCGGGCTGGATGTATTGTTCCACCGTGTTCATCGCTTGGGCCGCGAGCCGGCCAGCAGCGCGAATCAGGCCAATGCCATCGGCGTCGTATACGTCACCGTGCAGGCCCTCGACCGCGTCTTTTTTTCCCACATAATCCGGGCGTTCAATGTGCGTCGGTGCTGGGAGCTGGGGTGCAATATAGCCCGGGGTGAGACGTCCCTTCGGCGCCTTCGACCCGGTTTCGGGGCGTGGCGGGGAATCAATCGGGAGATTATGTGAGTGTGCGGAGCCGGGGATGACCGGTTCACGCGTATCGAGGTTCGGTGGTGTAAAAGTCATGCTCCGAGTCTATCGGGCCGCCGTGGTGATCTGGTATGAAAGAAGCATGACTGATCAAAAAGGTTACTGGTACAACGTACAAACCGGCGAAGTCGAACATGGCCCGCAATCCGTGGGATTACATCGCATCGGTCCCTTCGACACCCAGGAGGAAGCGGCGAACGCGCTCGAGACGTATGAAGCGCGCAACCGTGCCTGGGACGAAGAGGATGCGGAGGATGACTGGTAAGGGAGCTAAAAGCTGTGATCCGCGTCGGGGAATTCGGCTTTGAGCACATCTTCACGGTATTGTGTGGCAGCCTTGGATAAGACGTCGCCCACATTGGCGTATTGCTTGACGAATGAGGGGACGCGTCCCTGGCTGAGTCCAAAGGCATCTTGCCACACCAAGACCTGACCGGTGGTCGCATTTCCTGCACCGATCCCGACCGTCGGGATGGTCAGTGCTTTATCTACCGCACCTGCCACGTCGGCGGGAACCATTTCCATAAGCAGCATCGTGGCCCCGGCCTCTTGCAATGCCAGGGCTTCTTCAACCATGCGTTGTGCAGCATCGTCCTGGCGGCCCTGCACTCGGAATCCACCGAGCACGTGTTCTGATTGCGGGGTGAACCCGGTATGTGCCACAACAGCCACGCCTGCGGCGGTGAGAGCTTTGATATGTGGTGCGTATTCAACACCACCTTCGATCTTGATTGCTGAAATGCCGGTCTCTTTGACGAGCCGCACGCCCGATTCGACGGCCTGCTGGACGGAGGCTTCATATGATCCGAACGGGAGATCTGCCAGAACGAAAGCGCGTTTTGTTCCGGCCACAACAGCCTTGGAGAACGTAATCATATCTTCCATAGTGACGCCCAGCGTCGAGCTTTGACCCTGGACGACATTGCCAAGCGAGTCACCGATCAGCAGAGTTTCCATGCCGGCATCATCGAAGATGGCGGCCGTCATCGCGTCATAGCACGTCAGCATCGCGAATTTGCCGCCTGCTTCCTTAATCTGTTGGAAATGCACGGTGCGATATCGGGCGGGAGTCTTTTTCAACACAGAGTATGGGGTATCAACCATGCCCATAGTCTAACGTCACATTGCTATTGTGGGAGGTAGACCCCTGAATTTCTCGAATCGAAAGAGACCTCGACACCATGGATCGCCAGCAAGAATATGTTCTCCGTACCCTGGAAGACCGTGACGTTCGGTTTATTCGGCTGTGGTTTACCGATGTGGTGGGTGCACTGAAATCGGTGGCTTTGGCCCCGGCCGAGGTGGAGTATGCATTTACCGAAGGGCTGGGCTTCGATGGCTCATCCATTGATGGCTTTACGCGCATTTATGAATCTGACATGCTGCTGCAGCCCGATCCCACCACGTTTCAAATCCTGCCGTGGCGAGGCGAGGAAGAACAGACGTCCCGCATGTTCTGTGACGTGAAAATGCCCGACGGTGAGCCCTCGATGGCAGACCCCCGGCATGTCCTGCGCAAAACGCTCGAGCATGCCGTCGATATGGGATTCAGTGCCTACTTGCACCCCGAGATTGAGTTCTATCTATTTAAAGCAGGGTTCAAGGACGACCAAGGCGCACCGGTTCCAGTTGATCAGGCCGGCTATTTTGATCACGTGCCCGGCGGGGTGGCCCAGGATTTCCGTCGTGAAGCTGTTTCTATGCTCGAAGCCGTCGGCATATCAGTGGAATTTTCACACCACGAAGCTGGGTCTGGCCAAAACGAAATTGACCTGCGCGCCAGCGACGCGTTGTCGACTGCTGACAACATTATGACCGCGCGGACCGTCATCAAGGAAGTCGCAACGCTACAAGGCCTGCACGCGACCTTCATGCCAAAACCTCTGGGTGCTCAACCCGGATCAGCGTTGCACACACATTTTTCCCTGTTTGAAAGTGATGCCAATGCGTTTCACGAACCCGGTGCCGAGTATCAGCTCTCCACGACCGCGCGTCGTTTTATCGCGGGTATGTTGAAACATTCACCCGAAATCACTGCGGTGACGCACCAGTTTGTGAACTCGTATAAACGCCTGTGGGGTGGCCGCGAAGCACCGTCATATGTTTCGTGGGGACATAATAACCGTTCGGCGCTGGTGCGCATTCCGCTGCATAAACCCAATAAGGCCGGTTCGGCACGGATCGAATACCGTGGCATCGATGCAGCGGCCAACCCCTATCTGGCGTACGCGCTGCTGATCTCTGCGGGGCTGAAAGGCATCGAGGAAGAATACGAATTGGCTGAGGCTGCCGACGAAGATATCGGGCTGCTGACCGCACGTGAGCGCAGCCTGATGGGTCATGATTCGCTGCCCACCACCCTGCACGACGCGTTGGGTGTCCTGGAAGAATCTGAGTTCATTGCCGATGTCTTGGGTGAAACAGTCTTTCAGTCGTTGCTGCGCTCCAAACGGAACGAATGGGACGAATACCGGGTGAACGTATCGCCCTTTGAAATCCGTCGTTACATGGATGCCGTATGAGCGAGGGCCTGAGTCAAACGCGACTCTTGGCGACCGGGCTGCGTGATACGGAGCGAGCCGAGTCGTTGTTGCAATCTGGCGAACTCGCCGGTCTGGACATGGATCATCTGCTGGAACAGTTAGCGGCTGCTCCGGATGCAGACCAGGCGTTACTGTTACTCATCCGCCTGATTGAACGTGACGAGACCGTATCTGCCTTGGTTGCACGAGGCGAAGCTCGGCCATTGCTGAGGCTACTCGGCGCTTCTGAAGCATTGGGCGAGTTTGTCATCCGCAGACCCCAGCATCTCGATATTTTTCGCGACCCGGATCCCAAGTCCACACCGGCCAGTGGGGGACTCGCGGATGCCGAAGGCAACTTCATTGATGCCCAGGCACCATTACGGGCATTACTCTTGCGCGCTGTGGGGGCAGAACCAGAGGTGACGATGCCCGTGGCAACAGTCACCGGGAAGGACGCCTCGGTTGCGCTGCGCACCGAATACCGGCGGCAACTCGTGGCGATCACACACCAAGATCTCATCTCGCACGACCCGGTGACACTGCAACCAACGGTTTCGATGTGGTTATCCGACCTTGCTACCGCCGCGCTGGAAGCTGCTCTGGCGGTGGCACGAGCCGAAGTTGCCTCTCGGTATGAACAAACCAATGAGGTGGAGCTGGCCGTGCTGGCCATGGGAAAATGCGGGGCACGCGAACTGAATTATTTTTCCGACGTGGACGTCGTCTTCGCCCACGACGTTGTCGAGGGCTCAGAACTATCAACGCAAACCGCCACCGATATCGCAGTGGAACTGGCCTCCGGCATTTCGACCGTCATCATGCAACCGGCTCGCGAAGCGGCGCTCTGGGAGGTAGATACGAACCTGCGTCCCGAAGGCCAAGACGGGGTGCTATCGCGTACGATCGCCTCGCATCTGGAGTATTACCAGCGTTGGGCTCACACTTGGGAATTCCAGGCGCTACTCAAAGCCCGCCCGGTCGCCGGAAGCATTGAACTGGGCCAGCGATATCTGGATAATTTAGCGCCGATGATTTGGCAGGCCTCCACACGTCCCGGGTTTGTGCGTCAAGTCCAACGGATGCGTAATCGCGTGATTGACCATATCGATCGCGATCAGCGCCAACGCGAAATTAAACTTGGCCCAGGTGGTCTGCGGGACGTCGAATTCCCGGCACAATTGCTCCAGCTCGTGCATGGCAAAACTGATCCAGAACTGCGCGTGCGTGCCACCGAAGAGGCCCTCAATGCATTGCAGGCAGGCAGTTACATTGGCCCCAGTGACGCCCAAGTCATGGCCAGCAACTATCGTTTCTTGCGCCTGATCGAACACCGGGTACAGCTTGTCCAAATGCGACGCACCCACATCATGCCCGACAACGAGGACGAACTGCGTAGCCTCGCGCGGGGTTTGCGTCCCATGGGTGGCGGTTGGCCCAAAGATCACGAGCAACTGGTCAAGGCATGGCAAGCAACCGTGCGGTCCAACAGGACGCTCTTCGAGCAGATCTTTTATCGGCCACTGTTGCCATCCACCGCGGCCCTGTCGACCGACGACGCAAGGCTGACCCCCGAAGCGGCCACGGCACGCCTCGCCGCGCTAGGGTACTCGGATCCAACCGGGGCAGTACGTCACATTGAATCGCTGACCTCCGGTGTCTCCCGCCAAGCCAAACTGCAACGCCAATTACTCCCGGCAATGCTCGGGTGGCTCGCCTCCGGACCAGATCCCGACGGTGGGCTGTTGGGCTTTCGGAAGCTCAGCGAGTCTGTCGGGGGATCGCACTGGTATCTGCATATGCTGCGAGATTCGTCTGCGGCAGGGGAACGTCTTGCCCATGTGCTCTCATCGTCGCGGTATATCTCCGACATGCTTGAGCACACCCCGCAAGCAGCCGCGTGGATGGACCGCGATCAAGACCTGACACCACTGGGCCTGGAAACTATCCAGACGGAAATGTCGGCCCTGTTGCGCCGGCACCCGCATCTGCCCGACGCCGCACGCTATATTCGTTTGGTGCGTCGTCGCGAGATACTGCGTATCAGCCTGGCAGATGCATGCAATCTGGTCGACCAACACCAGGTGTCCACAGCACTGGCGGCTGCAGACCAAGCAGCAGTTGAGGCATTACTTGCGGTGGTCCACGATCACGTCGAACGCAAATGGGGTGGGGGTGATGCGCCAGCACAGGTCGCCGTGATCGCCATGGGACGCCAGGGCGGACGCGAAGCCGGATACGGCTCAGATTTAGACGTGATGTTTGTACACGAGCCTGCCGATGAGGTCGCCTCGGATGAAGCCACACGATTTGCCGTCGACGTTGCCAAAGCGCTCATCAGTTTTATGAAGATGCCGACCAGGCCACCCATCGTGTTGGAACCGGTCTTGGAAATTGACGCTGACCTGCGACCGGAGGGACGACGCGGGCCCTTGGTGCGCTCCCTTGATTCCTATAAGGCGTATTACGATCAGTGGGCCGATACCTGGGAAATCCAAGCACTCCTGAAGGCTCGGGCTGTGGCGGGCGATGCTGAACTGAAAGACGACTTCATCAAGTGGGCGGATACGGTGCGCTACACGCACGGACTCACCAACGACCAGGCCCAAACGATTCAGCGGATGAAAGCGCGAGTGGAAGCTGAACGGCTGCCACGTGGCGCGGATCCGGCCCGACACCTGAAATTGGGCCGTGGCGGACTTACCGATGTCGAATGGCTCATCCAAACCCTCCAGCTCAAATTTGCCCCCGAGTATCCCGCACTGAGAACACCGAATACGCTCGAAGCTATCGAAGCTGCACGCGATGCAGAACTCTTGGAAGCCGACGATGCAGAGATTCTCATGGATGCCTGGAGCTTGGCGACCCAACTTCGGTCGGGGATCGTCATTTCCTCGGCGAAATCCTCCGATGTGTTACCCACGAACCGTGAACAACTGGAGGCGTTAGCACGCTGGAGCGGTTATGACGCAGGAGAAGTCGGTGAATTTGAAGACGACTATCTTCGCATCACCCGACAAGCGCGTGGCGTCTTTGAACGAGTCTTCTATGACATCCCCGAGCGGTGATATCTACCGTTGAATGAGGTAGTCGGATAGCAATTGCAGGGCATGCTTGCGATCCTGGAGTGAATCGGCCATATTGGTAATGATCAGTTCGTCGGCATGGATCCGTTCGGCGAATGTATCCAACCAGTCGCGGACCTGCTCTGGTGTGCCAACGGCCGTCATCTCCAGCATTTGGAGTATTTGTTGACCCGCGGCAGAGTGGACGAGCTGTTCTACGTCATTTTCGGTGAGGTTCCGGCCGCGTCCCAACATGGTGCGGATGCGCTCGCGTTTGGCACGCTCCCACATCGCTTGGGCATGCTCTTCGGTGTCAGCAACGATCACGTTTGCTGCGGCAATGAAGTACGGTGTGGCCAGTTCATCAGATGGCGTGAACTCGGTGCGGTACATCGCGGCTGCAGATTCGAGCATTTGCGGTGAAAAGTGCGAGGCGAAACTGTACGTGAGTCCCAGCTGGGCGGCCAATTGTGCACCGAAATGTGATGATCCGAGAATGACCAGCGGTACGTTGGTTCCCGAACCCGGATACGCATTGATGCCGGGGATGCGCGATTCGCCTTTGAGGTAACTCTGCAATTCGAGCACATCTGAAGGGAAGCGTTCCGCCGACTGGTTCGTGCGGCGCAACGCCATCAGGGTTTTCTGATCCGTTCCGGGAGCACGGCCCAAGCCTAAGTCGATGCGGTCGCCATAGAGTTCGTGGAGGGTACCGAATTGCTCGGCAATGAGTAGCGGCGCGTGGTTGGGGAGCATGATGCCCCCGGAGCCGAGTCGAATGTTTTTGGTGTGGGCACCGATGTGTGCCAGCAACACCGAGGTGGCCGATGAGGCAATGGTTTCCATGTTGTGGTGCTCGGCGAACCACAGCCGATGGAACCCGAGCTCGTCGGCCACCACGGCGAGTTCAGTGGATTCGCGCAGGGAAACAGCGATGGGTTCACCCGGATGAATGGTTGCCAGATCCAAGATGGACACGGGGTAGGGCGCAGTCAAAGTACCTCCAAAATAGTGACGTCTTTCAGTACAGCGCCACGTGAGGTGCGGATTATTCCGCGAGCGCTGCGACTGTCACCGCAAGGTGTAGTGCTGCCTCAGCTGCCTCTTGGCCTTTCGACTCTTGTGAATCGGCGAGTCCAGCACGATCCAGCGCTTGTGCGTCGTCGTCCACGGTGAGAATGCCAAAGCCCACGGGCTTGCCGGTATCGAGTTGGACCCGGGTGAGTCCGGAGGTGACGGCATCGGCGACGAAATCGAAGTGCGGCGTGTCACCGCGAATGATGACGCCTAAACATACCACCGCATCGAAGCCGTTGTGCAGTGCGGCTTGCGCGGCCAGGGGGATTTCGAAGGAGCCGGCAACGGTGACCAGTTCATGATCGGCACCGGAGGATTCCAGGGTGGCTGTGGCCCCGTCGATGAGCCCGTTCATGATGGTGGTGTGCCATGATCCTGCGATGATCGCAACGCGGTAGTTGCTGGCATCGACCTGGAGTTGTGGTGCGCCGTGTGTGGCCATGTTGATTCCTTATTCCGCCGGGATGGCGTGGTTGAGTTTGGTGGCTTTGGTCGTCAGATAGTTGAGATTTTCGGGATGGCGTCCAACGACCAGCCCGAGACGTTCGGTGACGTTGATCCCGTTGGCTTCCAACTGGGTGACCTTGTCTGGGTTATTGGTCAGCAGTTTGACGTTGGTGATCCCCAGGCTGGCCAGGATTTCTGCGGCCGCAGTGTAGCTTCGCCCGTCGATGGGTAAGCCCAGGTGTTCATTGGCTTCGATGGTGTCTAACCCGGTGGATTGCAGCTGGTAGGCACGGATCTTATTGCCTAACCCGATGCCGCGTCCTTCGTGGCCGCGCAGATAAATCACGATGCCGCCGTGGGTGCCGATGTGTTCTAAGGCAGAATCGAGTTGCGCACCGCATTCACATTTCAGTGATCCGAAGGCTTCACCGGTCAAACACTCAGAGTGCACACGGACCACGGTGGGTTCATCGGTGGCTAACAATGTGTTCCGTCCGATCAGGGCCAGATGCTCGAGTCCGGCTTTACGATCGCGATAGACCTTCATCGTGAGTTCCCCGAACGTCGTGGGAACCTGTGCCTCGGCACGTTGGGAGACATGGCGGTGGATGATGCGGTTCGGTGCGGTCTCAGGGTGCTGTTCGTTGAGATACTCAGCGAGCGCCTCGATGGTGATGACCGGGATGTTGTGCTCGGCACCCATCTCGATCAATCCCGGCAGTCGCATCATGTCGCCGTCATCGGCAACGATCTCGGCAATGACCCCCACCGGTGCTAGCCCGGCAAGATGCATGAGTTCTACAGCGGCCTCGGTATGACCGGGACGTTGGCGCACGCCCCCGTCCAGGGCACGCAGCGGCAGAATATGCCCGGGACGGTTCAAATCCGTCGGTGTTGTATCAGCAGCGGCCAACAGGTTGACGGTATGGGCACGATCCGCGGCCGAGATCCCGGTGGTAACACCTTGAGCGGCATCGACCGTGACGGTATACGCCGTCTGCCGGACGTCCTGATTTTGGGTGACCATCATCGGCAGTTCCAGCCGGTCGGCGACTTCATCGGACATCGGCGCGCATAATAACCCGGAGGAATGTTCAACCATAAAGGCAATCGTCTCCGGAGTGGCCAATTGGCCGGAGAGAATGAGATCGCCCTCGTTTTCGCGATCCTCATCATCGGCCACGATGACAGGCTGACCTAGTGCAATGGCTTCAATGGCTTGGGTGATATCTGCGAGTTTCATTTGGTGTTCCCATTCTCGTTGAACTGGATTAGACGGGCGATGTGGCGGGCCAAGAGGTCGGTTTCAAGGTTGACTACCTCCCCAACACGTGCGGTACCCATGGTGGTGGCACTCAGGGTTTCGGGGATCAGAAAGATGTCAAAGTAGTGCTGGTCCGCGTCTGGTTGGGACACGGCTGCCACGGTGAGTGAAATACCGTTGACGGTGATGGAACCCTGGTTGATCAGATACGGAGCCAAGTGATCTGGAAGGCTGATGCGCAGACGCGTCCACTGGTGGCCGGGCTCCACCTCCAGCACCTTTGCGGTGGCTTCAACGTGGCCTTGCACGATATGGCCACCAAACCGGGCGGTTGCAGCCATCGCCGGCTCGACATTGACACGATCCCCGGTGGTTTTGGTACCCAGCGACGTCAGTTCGAGCGTTTGGACCATCACATCGGCGGTGAAGGTTTCGTCGCTAAAATCGGTGACGGTCAAACACACGCCGTCAATGGCAATCGAATCGCCCGGGTTCACATCGCTAAGCACACTGGGTGCGGCAATGGTCAGCGCCAGGGTGTCTGCTGAGGTTTCGGTGATGGCGGTGATGTCGCCAAGGGTGTGGATTATGCCGGTAAACATCAGTGGTCCTTCCGCAAGGTGGTCAGCAGGTCGGTGTCCAAACGATGGACGCCGCCAAAGGTGTATGAGTGTGCTTCGAGCAAGGTGGACACGCCGAGGTCACCCACGGCATGATGCGTTCCACCCAACAGGATCGGGGCCGTATAGATCAGCAATTCATCAGCGAGCTGTTGTTGCAATAGCGCGGTGATGAATGTGGGCCCGGCTTCAACGAAGATTCTGGGAGCCGGGCCGGTGAACTCCGCGAGCCGGGCAAGGTCGGATGCGAGGTTGGCCCCCGAAAACTGTGGTGTTTGTGTCAGCCCGTGGTGGGCGAGTGCAGGGTGCCGGTGGATGGTTGCTTCCTGGGTGACGTCGCCGGTACCAAAGATCACCGGGAGCGGTTGGTCTTGTGGCGGCACCAGCAGCTGGCCGTCAGTGTCACGAGCGGTCAGTGATGGGTTATCGGCTGCGACGGTTGCGGTTGTGGTGACGATGACATCTGCAGGTGCCCGTTGCACATGGACGTGCCGACGAGCTGCGGACGAGGTGATCCACTGGCTGGTGCCATCGGAGGCAGCGAGGCGCCCGTCGAGCGATTGGGCCCATTTCGCAATGACACCGCTACGCGTTTGACCGGTACGTGCGTGCCAGTCCGATATCAGCTGGGCGGTGTCGGATGACTCGATACCAGCGATGATTCGATGGCCGCGGGCGAAGAGCTCGGTTGCTCCACCCGAGGAGTGTGTTCCGACATCGGGCTGACCATAGACGATGGTGCCGATGCCGGCGGTGTGCAGGGTTTTGGCACACGGGGGAGTAGTACCGGTGTGGTTGCACGGTTCGAGTGTGATGGCTGCGGTCAGACCGGCTGGGTTCAGCGCGGGGTCGAGATTTTTGAGTGCATTGACTTCTGCGTGGTCGCTTCCGCTGCCGCGGTGGAACCCTTCGGCTACGGTGGCGCCTTGATCGTCGATGATGACACAACCCACCTGTGGGTTCACATCATCGGCGGGGCCGCGTCGTGCAAGCGTGATGGCACGCTGCATCGCCGAAGTGAGCTGGGTGTGGGATACCATCCGGCGTCTGACTCCTTGATACAGGTGCGCCGGGAAAATGCTGCCATTGGGATATAGCAGCGCGTTCCTCTCATCCGGACTAAAGCACGAAGCTTAACACCGTCGGTACCAGAATTTCACTGATTCAACCCCGCGGGCGCGGGGGTCGCGGACTTTCACCGCCGGTTCGGATTCTCACCGACCCCGGAACACAACGACTACTGTACACCGTCTACGTCACATTGGGCAGCGTTGGTGCAATGTTTATTCTTAATAGCGAAACCACCCGCCGTATGACGGGTGGTTTCGCTGATCGATGGGACAGATTAGCCGTGGCGTCGTGCGCGAATTCGCGTCATGACACCGAGTGCAACCAAGGCCGCGGCTGCGACGATCAGGCCAACACGTGTTGCACCGGTCACCGCAAGATCACCGGATGCTTCGTCTGCGACGTTCCCGGCCGGTGCTGAACTCGACGGCGTCGGTTCCGGCACATTGGAGGCGTGATCGCTTGGCGCGGTGTCATTCGGTTGAGGAGCCGACGTCTGAGATACGGACGGTTCCGGCTCACTTGATTCCGGCGTGGTCGGGCTTGGCTCGGGTTCAGTTGGGCTTGGCGTTGGTTCCACCTCGCCGGGTACAGTGACTTCGGTGGTCGCAGTTTCACCGTTGACCGTTACCGAGATTGTGGCCGTACCTGGACTCAGCGCCGTGACGGTGCCCGTCGATGGGTTAACGCGCACCGAAGGGTTCGCGGTATATCCCATCTGGTCCGAAAGATCGTCGTGAGTTCCGTCGTCGACTACGACGCCTTCGCCACCCCATTGGGCGGTGACAGGCCAGCCTACCGGCACGGTCATACCATCCTGGACCAGACTTGCTGACACATCAGCCGACTCTGCCTCAGGCAGCGTTGCTGGCGCCGTCACCGTCAGCTCATCGACCCACGGTTTGGTTTCAGCAGCCAGCCAGTCGACACGAGCACCGACCTCTGGTTGTTGACCGACGAGGCCAGCACCGGGGTTGATCCCCAACATGGTCCAGCCGGTGAAGCCACCATTTTCCGGGGTGCCGGACGGGTTCTTGCCGGAGTTGCCATTGAGCAGGTAGGTGATACCTTCGACAGCGCTCCCGTGGAAAATTCCCACACCGGCGTTCACCACGGCAGCCGATTTGCCCGTGGTGTTTCGAAAGTCGGCGAGCAGTTGTTCAATGGCACGAGCCTCACGCTGATCAGTCAGTGCACTGGAACCAGTTGGCAGGGGATCGGTCGGCGGGTGGTGGAAGAAGACGACCACCCCGGTTCGCTCTTCATTGTTTGCCACGGCATCGAGTTGACGCTCCAGTTCAGCAATCTGATCGTACTGACTCGTACGCAGGCTGCCTGCGGCACTATTGAGCGTGATGAGTTCGGTACGACCAAGGTTTTGCTGGGTCGTGGTCTTACCGAAGGCCTCCTCGAAATTCTCGATGGGCCCGCCCATGATTTCGTGGTTACCGGGCACATACACGTATGGAATGTCCTCGGTCCACTCTTCATCAAGGATCTGCTGGGCAAGCTCGAAATCTTCTGGGGCTGCCTCATCCACCAGGTCGCCGTTGATGATCATGAGATCGGGGTCGGCTTCTTGAATCTCACGCAGTGTACGACGGGCGCCATCAACTGCCGCGGAATCTGGGTTCGCAGCCACAAATTGGGCATCACTGACCACGGCAATGTGCTGGGCTCGCTCTGAAACGGAACCGTTGGACAAAATCGCTGGATCATGTACCGCACCGACCGTTTCGGATTCTGCGGTCGGTGTGACGATGGCACGCATATTGGCGACCGCAGTTTCGCCTTGATATGAAGCCGAGGGGTCCGTTTCCATCATACGAATGGCCTGGACATCCAGCGGCTGGGGGAGCCCCTGCGGCACCGTGAATCGAACCGTTTCCCAGCCTTCGTGGGTTACCATCGCTCCGTCGAGATTTGTCACAGTGCCGTCGGCATCGGCAATCTGGAGGCGTGGCCACACACCACTACCGTCGCCGAGAATATCGATCTCGAACGCTAGTGTCTGTCCATCCACCTGGTAGGGGTCATTGAAATTCAGGTAGTAGCCGCGGGTGCCGGTCGACGTGGTGAAGTCGTAGTTCAAACCGATCGCCGGGCTCACCTGGCCATCGTCAGTCTCCGGTCCTTCGACCGCTTCGAACTCGCCAGTGGCGCGAGCAGTACCGTCACTGAAATGCGACAGATCGCTAAAATCAGAAACCACAATGTCTTCTGTCCCGACGCTCAGATCGACACGCGTGGTGACCTCACCATGGCTAAATACGATTGAACCGGCGTTCGCATCAGCACCGGCAGATACCGTCCAGCTCCCAACACCGTCGTCTTCAACGGTGAACTCACCGTCAACTTCTACTTCAATATCTGCGGTTTCGATGGCGGCGCGATGACCGTCGTGATCGACGCCACTGAGGGTCACGGTTTGCTGATCGTCGGCACCAGCAAGGTTTAAGGACCGATCGGAAGCCGTCAATCCGATGAGTTCACCCAGGACGCGCAAGGTAGAGCGGTCCTGGTGGCTACCGGCCTGATACGTAACCGTTGCTTGTCCAGGTTCCGTGCCGGTCACGATTGCTTCGCTTCCAGTGGTCGTGTCAACTTCGGCTGGTCCCTCGACTGAAAACTGCCCATCAGTCAATAACGGATCACCATTGGCTGCCAGACCCTTGCCATGAAAGGTCCGCTGCATACCGGGAAATACTGTGTCCGTGGCAGCCGAAGACGGCATGGTGGGCGTCAGCTGTGCATCTGCGACCTCTTCTGAAGCGGCGTCAGAATAAAAGACCAGTGCGTTTGGCACATTACGTTCTCCGCCGTCCGATGGGAAGTTCTGTACCGTGGCATTATCAGCGCCAGCGGTGCGGGCGACCATAGTGGAGGAGCCGCCCCCATCAAGATTGACTGCGTTATGTGCGCCGATGTCAGCAAAGAGTTCGCCTAACTCATGCAGATCCATGCCACGTGAATCTGAGGTGCGTCCGTTCATCACGATGACGTACATTTCTGAACCGTCTTCACTCACCCCAACGGCGGTGCGGGGATGGACAGTTGTCGCGTTGCTGCTGGTCATTTCCGGCACATTGCCATCGACAAGGATCTGTTCGTTGCCTGCCATACCGGCATCCACGTTCGGGTCAGCGCTGACCTCAATATCGACTTCATCGCCGACTTCCAGATCAGCCACAACATGCGCAGCTGCATCACGACCAACCAAGGCTTGGCCGCCCTCTGGCAAATCGGGATCCCCGACGGAATCGGTGAGGCCCGAGGCTTCTTCAACCACGCCGTCCACGATCGTGGCTCGGGCAATATCGTCAGGAAGCTCTTCGGGTGCACCCAGCGGGCGATCCAGGGTGTGCTCGCCCCAGATTTGGTTATACAGTCCCAACTCATCGGTTTGGAGTTCGGGATGATTGATGCCGTCGAGCTCGTGTGCTCCACCTTCAATCGTGACCGTTCCAGTCGCGGCCAGCTGTTGGATAGCTGCCATGCCATCAGCCACGGTGATTGCTGGGCGCGGGTCAGGCAAGCCGCCGCGGACGCCGTCCTGACTCACCGAGGTGAGGGTGGGAGCATCGGAATAGTTGATGTCAAAGAACGTGCCATTGACGGCGGCTACTGCGTTGTCGCCTTGCGGACCTGACGACATTAACTCGCTGACCGGGGCGCTGCCGGTCACCGTACCGCCGTCTGCAACGTTCATGCTGAGTGTGGGCTCAGACATCTCGGCGGTGAGTATGGTGCCCTCATTCCAGCCAGCAGGTTCCAAACGTGAAAATGTGCTCAATTCAAGTCCCGGGGCAACCCTGTGGTGGTCTACTTCGGAGAGCGCGCCACCAAGCGAGATCTGTTCGTCGGTAACAGCAGCGGCGGTCTCAGTGTGAAGTTCAAGGTAGCCGCTGGTGGAGGCGACAAGAGCCAACGCTCCGAGGACGGAACCGGCGAGCACTCGGGACAGTACCCGTTTTCTGGTGGTTTTTGATTCTGGCCCCGCCGCTTTCCCTGCGTTCGGGGCATCTTGCATTGTCGGTGACAAGGCACAAGCCTTTCCAAGTGTGGTCATGAGAACGTGCCCATGTTAGGAAAGCAATTGCACCTCACTGTGACTTCGGAGTGAACAGTAGTTCAATTCCGCTCCACAATTCAACGAAGTGTATGACCGACATCGTGCCTTGTCAGATGTTGTTTCTTGGGAACCATCGATTGGTGTGCCGCGACGTCGGTTTCGAACGCCGAACACTCCGGCGGGCGGCGTGTGGAGACCTTACCCACGCAGTGTATGTATCAGCGAGGCGGTATCAGATGGTACCAAGACTGAAGCTGGGTGTGGACCAGCGGCTGATAGCCGCGAACGCAGCGCCGTCACGTCGTCGTGATCCGTGGGGAAGTTTGCGCTCGCCGCTACGACGATATTCCCTGCACGCCGCTCGTTCAGCGTGGAAGCATCAGACAGCGCCCACACTCCAGCCTGACCAGCATCGCGGGCCACGGACTGCAGCACGTCTGCTTGTTGTACAAAGAACCCGAGCCCTTCGTCGTCACCAATATTGACGAGCAGCAGGCCCTGTTCGGCCAAATGATGCAAGGCATCTGCATAGAATGTTCGATCAGTCAGGTGAGTGGCCGTGTCATGACCAGTGAAGATATCGACAACGATGGCATCGAAGTCGCCCTCGCTGGACCTTTGAAGTTCGGCACGGGCATCGCCGGTGATGACGTTGAGTTTCGTGCCGTCAGCTAGCGGTAGCTTCTCGGTGACCAGGTCAACCAAATCAGACTCAAGCTCAATGACGGTTTGGTTGGAGCCCGGCCGGGTTGCCTGGACGTAGCGAACTAAAGTGAGTGCACCAGCGCCCAAATGCAGGATACGGATCGGCTGCGTCGGTGGCCACGATACGTCGAGGAGATTGCCGATTCGGCGAAGGTACTCGAATCGTAGTACATTCGGCCGGTTCGGGTCGACATGGGACTGGATTTCGCCATCAATTTCTAGCACCCACCCATCGTCGAATTCGGCGGGAATGATACGTGCGTGTTCAGAGGTATTGTCCATCGTTTCCAAATCTAAGCCGCAGTGGGGGCAGAAAGTTCGTCGTATCGGTCAAAGCGTGAGCAAACGTCGTCTTTGTTAAAGCCATGAACCCCGCCCGACGGTGCTCGGAACGGGGCTCACGGCGTATGGAATTTTGGACTAGCGCTCAGACCGAGTAGTACAACTCGAATTCCTTGGGTGAAACCATGGCCTGCATCGGCGCAATTTCAGTTTCGCGTTTCAGTTGGATCCAAGTCTCTACCAGATCCTGGGTGAAAACGTCACCGGCCAACAAGAATTCGTGGTCTTCTTCTAATGCGTCGATGGCCTCTTCCAGGGTCCGCGGGGCTTGCTGAATGTCTTTGGCTTCTTCTGGCGGCAATTCGTACAGGTCCTTGTCGATCGGCTCGGCAGGCTCGATGCGATTGCGGATGCCATCTAGGCCAGCCATAAGCTGTGCCGCAAAGCCCAGGTACGGGTTACCCGAGGGGTCTGGCGCACGGAACTCTAAGCGCTTGGCCTTGGGGTTTGCTCCCGTGACGGGAATTCGAACCGCTGCTGAACGGTTGCCCTGTGAATAGAGCATGTTGACCGGTGCTTCGAAGCCCTTGACGAGTCGTTTATACGAGTTCACTGTCGGGTTCGTGAATGCCAAAACCGCCGAGGCGTGTTTCAACAGCCCACCGATGTACCAGCGTGCTATATCGGAAAGGTTCGCATAACCACGTTCATCGTAGAACAGCGGTTCACCATCCATCCACAACGACTGGTGACAGTGCATTCCAGAACCGCCATCTCCGAAGACTGGCTTCGGCATAAAGGTTGCCGACTTGCCTGCTTGCTGGGCCGCGCCCTTAACGATGTATTTGAATAATTGCACATCGTCGGCGGCGCGCATGAGCGTGTCAAACCTGTAGTTTATTTCGCCCTGGCCTCCGGCTCCAACCTCGTGGTGGGAACGCTCAACTTCAAGACCAACTTGCCCTAGGAGCAATGAGATGTCATCGCGTAGATCGGCGTGTTTGTCGACCGGAGCTACTGGGAAATAGCCATTCATGGTCCGGTTGCGGTGGCCAAGGTTGCCGCCTTCGATTTCAGTTCCGTCATTCCAAAATGCTTCATCGGAATCGACCGATACGAATGAGCGGTTGGGCAGATGCGTTTCAAAACGTACATCATCAAAAATATAGAACTCTGCTTCGGCCGCGAAGATGGCGGTGTCGGCAATGCCGGTTGAGGCCACGTAATCTTCTGCACGCTGGGCTACCGAGCGAGGGTCACGCACATATGCTTCGCCGGTGCGCGGTGACAGGATAGAAAAAGACATGCACAGGGTTTTGTGTTTCCGGAAAGGGTCCACAAAAGCAGTGCCCACATCCGGAATCAACTGCAGATCCGAGTCAGCGATACCCGCAAATCCCGGGATCGAAGAACCATCGAACAGCTGGCCTGTGGTGAAGAAGTCATCATCTACTGATTCAGCAGGAACGTTGAAGTGGTGTTGGCCACCGAGCAAATCGGTGAACCGAATGTCAACGAAGACCACCTCCTCGTCCTTAATATAAGATAAAACTTCTTCGGGCGAGGTGAACATCGTCACTCCATTCATTGCGTACAAGATGGTACAAGCTTAACCATTTTGTGGAACACAATGAAGTATTGAACCGCCTCACAGCGAGATTGCGGCGCAGTACACAGTCTACGATGCGACCAAGATCCCGCCGCGATCAGAGACCAACTAGGCTAGTACCGATGAGCAATGCACAGAATTCTTCTCAAGAGCCACGCTGGGCCGGCGAGTTTCTAGGGCTACCTGAAACCGGGGCAGCGTCGATGGCTTCCTACCCACGCCGTATCGGAGCACTATTTATTGATTGGTTTGTCGCCAGCGGTATAGGCATGATCCTTGAACCTGGGAACCAGTGGGTGGTGCTGGCCGTATTCGTCGTCCTACACTTTGCACTCTTGTGGCTCTTCGGGACGACTTTGGGGAAGCGAGTCTTTCGTATCCAGGTGGTGCAGCTCGGTGGGGCACCAATCAAGCTGTACCAGGCAGCAATACGTGCTGGCCTGCTTGGTGTAGTCATCCCGGTCATCGTGATAGACCGCGATAGTCGAGGACTGCACGACAAACTGGCCGGCACCGTAGAGATTCACATGTAATCTCCACGATACCGGCCAGTCGAATAGGTGTCGGGGGGCGTAACGGTTAGCGGCCGCGCATAGCCTTGCGATCCGGGCGCATCTTGTTGGGGTCGACGCCTTTTGGAATACCCAGGTTGTTGACCGGCATTGAGGAAATACGTTGCTCTACGGCACGTACCTCGTGACGGTTCAGCGTCTTCTTCATCCGTTTGATCGTGGATTTTACTTCGTGCAGCTCAATTTCGCTGGGCCCTTTGCCAACCTGCAGGACACGGATCTCGACGTTTGGTAAGAAGCGTTGCAGATGCTTGCGCTGTTTTTCAGCCAACTTCTTGGCCCGGTTGTATTCACCGTCAGCGACCAACACCACACCGGCCTTACCGGTTGCACGGAATACGGTTTCTTGAGTCCGAGGGTTCACAGCGATCGGGTCATCGTCAACAACCCAACCACGGCCCAGCTGGGAAAGAGCAGCACCAGCTGCACCGGGACGACCATCGATCTGCGAGAAGGCTGCCTTTTCTGCCTTTTTGTTCATGATGATGATTGCCGCCAGCAGACCAAGTGGTATAAACATCAGGGTCCACAGCACGGGGGAACCGGTCAGCAAACCGATGACGAGACCGATGACAAGCGCGGCTACGAACGCACCGATCATCCACCACAGCACTGATGGATCGGCCTTTCGCGTCATCTTAAAGACGTCGGCGATTTGCTTAAAGAAGCCACGCTTACCAGCCTTCTTGGCTTTTTTGCGTTCTTTCGCCTCGATCTTTTCGTTCTTGCGTCGAGCCTTCTGCTCAGCCTTGACGGTTTTGAGGTCTTTTTTAGGCGCTTCTGCTGCGCCGGAAGAATTCTTTTCAGCCATGATAAACCTATTCTAGCCCTAACCCCTGTGGATAACTTAATCTGACCTGTGCGCTTTTGGGCATGATAGAGCATACCTGTCCAAGGAGATAAACCGTGAATTTTCCCTCAGACACTCATCCAGGTTCGCTCAGTGCCCGAGTCGCGACACGTTTTGCGCCACCCCAGTTGGAACCACTCGTCGATTGGCAGGTCATTCGGCACCTGGGTAGCGGTTCAACAGCACACGTGTGGCTGTTGCAACACCGTACGACGATGCAACATATTGCGTGCAAGACCCCAAAAGACGTCGATGACGTCCCAAATCTTTCGCACGAAGCAGAGTTGGCAAACTCTTTAGCTCACGAGAATCTTATTCAGCACGTGAATATTGAGGCGATCGACGAGTTGGAGACTGTCGATGCGGCAGCGGGCACATTCTGGGAATATCTACCGGCAGGGTCGTTAGCGGAGGTGGTTGCGGCCAATGGCCAGCTGCCATTGGCACAAGTCGTCACGGTCGTTCTGCCGATGGTTCAGGTGGCACAGTATCTGCACTCCCGCCAGATCGTGCACGGGGATATCTCACCGCGTAACATCCTCTTTGACCTTTCGGGGCGCCCGGTGCTCATTGATCTTGGCTCGACCCGTGCCTCAGCGCATGCGTTTCACCTTGCAGGAGCTCCCGGTTTCAGTGCTCCTGAGTTGGAAGGCGCACCTGAAGATGTCGAGGGTTTGGGAGCAGCTGCGGATGTGTATTCACTGGCAGCCATTGCCTGGTTTTGCTTGACCGGGCTGGTGCCCGGCCCCGCATATGCGCGGGTGCCGCTGATGACGTTGCAACCTGCACTGGATGAAGACATTGTTGAGATGTTGGAAGCTTGTCTCGTGGAGGAGCCGGCATTGCGTCCGACCATGGAGCAACTGTTGGCATCGGTGACACATTGGGCAGACCCAGAACCCATTGATTTGTTTGCTGTGGTGGACGAGGAGTACGAATTATTGTTGCCAACGCGCAAACCAGAATCGCACTCGACGACGCCGAGACGGAAATTCAAGAGGCTTCGAACGCGGAACACGAAGCATAGCGCCCGAGCACAGCATGGCCCCGGTAAAAAGCGGCGTACCCGGATATTACTGGCAGTCGGGTCGCTGGTGCTTACGGCAGGGGTGGTGGCAACTTCAGTTTTTGGGACGCAGGGAAGCCCCAATTCACGTTTCGACCCACGTGACGAGCTCAGTCCCCAACCAGCGGCAACCGACTTTCAGGCGGTCGTCGATTCGCTGGCAAAAGCTCGGACAGAGGCTTGGGCTGCACCCGACCCGTCCTTGGTGGCACGCTACGCAGTGCGAGATTCGAGCGTGTTCGAAAATGACTATGGAATTCTAGAATCCTTGGCGGCCGAGGACCATCGCCTTGACGGGATCAGAATGCGAGCCGTCGTGGAGTCGGCAGAAACCACCGCGGAGGGGGCATTAGTCGATGTTCAATGGCGCGTCGACGGGTATTCGCAGATGGATGCGGTGGATACCACAGTTGAGGAGTTCGCATCGCAAAGCGTGCCGTTGCAACTGCGGTTGGTCACCAGTGAGGGGGAGTGGAAGATCGCTGAGACCGCGTCTCGATAGGATTGCTTATGGGAACACAAAAGCCGCAGAGCGAACTCTGCGGCTTTTGCTTTACGATGCGTCTAGAAACGCCAGAGCGTTGCGATCAACGCGGTAACCAATGCGGTTCCGCCGGTGGCGTGGGCCAGGCCGGTGGAGACTTCTTCGCCTCGGTTGATCTTGCGACGGCCCAAGAGCGCCGTGATGAAGACCATGATGCCAAGGACCAGCTTGATCGTGAGCTTGATGCGTTCGGCAGCTTCGACACCGCCTCCCATCTCGCTGAGCCCGAATAGCACGAGCCCCGAGATGATCATGAAGGTGGCGCCGTACCACTGCGAGGTGGTCACCGTCGGGTTTTTGAAGTTGGCGAACCAACCACCGACGATTGCTGCCATCGACAGGATGTGAATGGCGATAAAGATCGTTTGAACGATATCCATAGAGTTTGTGTGGTTCCTTTCAGAGGCCCAGCTGGCCGCCGAAGTCACCGGCTTCGAGACGGTTCTTCAGCGTGGTCATAAACCGGCCAGCATCTGCCCCGTCGACGATGCGGTGATCGTAGGTGAGCGAGAGGTACATCATGTGGCGGATAGCAATCGAGTCGTTGCCGTCGGCGTCAGGAATGACCATTGGACGTTTGACGATGTTGCCAGGACCAAGGATGGCAACCTGCGGCTGGTTGATGACCGGGGTATCGAACAGCGCGCCGAAAGAACCGAGGTTCGTGATGGAGAAGGTACCACCAGATAGTTCATCTGGTTTGACCTTGTTATCACGAGTCCGCAGTGCAATGTCGGAGATCGAGGTCGCGATACCGGCAAGATTCAGGTTGCCAGCACCCTTGATTACGGGGACCAAAAGCCCCCGTTCGGTGTCGACTGCAATGCCGATATCTTCGCTGTTGTGGTAGGTGATTTCCTTCGTCTCAGCATCGTACTGCGAGTTCAGCGCAGGATGTGCACGAAGTGCCTCAGTGGTCGCCTGCGTAATAAAGGCCAAGAAGGTAAGGTTCGCACCGTTCTCGGACTTAAAGCGAGCCTTAACCTGGTTGCGAAGATTGACGATACGAGTCATATCAATTTCGTGAACCTGCGTGAGCTGCGCCGAAGTCTCCAACGACTCGGTCATACGGTCGGCGATGACCTGACGAATACGTGACGCCTTTTCTGTGGTGCCACGCTTGGACGGATCAATCGAGGACCCAGGATCCTGTGGTGTCGGACGGGATGCAGCCTGCTGCTGTGCAGGAGCTTCGCTAGCTGCTGATGCAGTCTGCTCATCGCGTGATTCGTATTCTTTGAGTGCTGCAGCCGCGAGCACATCTTGTTTCCGAATACGTCCGCCTACACCGGTACCGGTCACCTCGGAGAGGTCGACGTCTTGCTCACGGGCGAGACGACGAACCAGAGGCGTCACGTAGCCATCGCCACGTGGTGTATCTTCTGGTGAAGTCGGGGTTTCATCCTTCTCAGCTGCGGGCGCCGGGGCTGGTGCGGGCGTAGGTTCAGGGCTCGACTCTTCCTCTGCAGCGGGTTCAGGGGCCGGTTCTGGCTCTGGTGTTGGCTCAGGCTTTTCGGCGGCTGGTTCTGGCGACGATGCCGGAGCTTCTTCAGCGCCTGCAGCATCGGAAGAACCGACGAGTGCTAGGACTTGGCCTACCTCGATGTCTTCGTCTTCGCCGACCTGAACTTCCACGAGGGTACCGGCAACAGGCGATGGGACTTCGGTGTCGACTTTGTCGGTGGAGATTTCCACGATGGGTTCGTCGACCTCGATGGTGTCGCCAACTTCTTTGAGCCAACGGGTCACGGTACCTTCGGTGACCGATTCGCCCAGTTCTGGCAGTGTGACTTCTTGTGTCTCACCGGATGAGGCAGTTTGAGCTGGCTCTTCTGTTTGGGCCGGCGCTTCTTCTTGAGATTCCTGAGCCGATTCTTCTTTGGATTCCTCGGCTGGTTCTTCAGCAGGAGCCTCTTGGGCTGCTGAATCATCAGCTGGGGCATCCGATGCGGAGTCATCTTCGTCGCCAATGACCGCTAGGCCTTGACCAACTTCGATGTCTTCATCTTCCTGCACCAGGATTTCTAGTACGGTCCCAGCGACAGGGGATGGGACTTCGGTGTCGACTTTGTCGGTGGAGATTTCCACGATGGGTTCGTCGACCTCGATGGTGTCGCCAACATCTTTTAGCCAACGGGTAACGGTACCTTCGGTGACCGATTCGCCCAGTTCTGGCAGAGTAATGGTTTCAGACATTCCGTCCGGTTTCCTCTCTATTCCTCTTCAATGCTCACACGTTCGGTGCTCTATGCGCAGGTGGCATAACCACCATGGTGTACTAGGCGTGCAACGGGAACCCGTTGAGCATCATTGCTGCTTCACCCATCGATTCGTTCTGCGTTGGGTGCGCATGGATGAAGTGGGCAACATCTTCTGGGTATGCTTCCCAGTTGACGATCAGCTGTGCTTCACCAATTTGTTCTGAAATGCGGTCGCCGATGGCGTGTACGCCAACGATCGGGCCGTGTTTTTGACGAACCATCTTCACGATACCGCTTGTACCGAGGATGGACGATTTTCCGTTGCCGGCCAGGTTGTATTCCACGGTTTCGACGTTGTCGGCGCCAAACTCTTCTTTGGCAACCGGCTCGGTCATCCCGACGGAACTGATCTCTGGAGTAGTAAACGTCACCCCTGGAATGTTGCGGTCTTCGACCTTCAACGGGTTGTTCCCCATGATCTCTTCGATCACGAAGTGGCCGTGCTGGTAGCCACGGTGTGCCAACTGCTTGCCTTTGACGATGTCACCGATGGCATAAATGTTGCCCACGCCGGTGTGCAAGCGATCGTTGACAGCTACGTGAGCGTTATCCATGGGGATCTTCACGTCTTCATAGCCCATGTTCTCGGTATTCGGTTTGCGACCGGTCGCGATGAGACAGATATCGGCTTCAAACTCTTTGCCGTCGGTCAAGGTGACTTTCACGCCATCAGAAGTTTCTTCAACTTTGTCGAAGAACACACCGAGATTTGTTGTGATGCCGGCTTTCTTGAAACTGCGGGTCAGCTGTTTAATGATCGCTGGATCCTCGTTGGGCACGAGTGAATCGAGGCCTTCAATAACGGTAACGTCGATGCCGTAGGAGTTCCATGCTGATGCGAACTCCGAGCCGATGACGCCACCGCCCAAAACGATTGCCGATTTCGGCGTGTAGTTGAGCTGTAGGGCTTCGGTCGAGGTAATGATCTTGTCGGAGATCGTCAGGCCCATCGTGTTGGAAACAGAGCCGGAGGCGAGGATGATGTGCTTGCCTGAGTAGACGGTGCCGTCGACATCAATTTGGTTCTCTGAGATCAATCGACCGTTCCCGGCAATGGTGGTCACCTTACGCATTTTCAGTAGGCCCTGAAGACCCTTGAATTTGCCTTGAACAATGTTGTCTTTATAGTCGCGAACTGCGGCCATATCGATCGAGTCGAAAGTGGCTTTGACGCCAAATGTCTCTGATGCACGGGCGGAGTCAGCGACTTCTGCCGCGTGTAGGTAGGCCTTGGTTGGGATGCAACCGTAGTGCAGGCAGACACCACCAACTTTATCTCGTTCAATAAGACCAACGGAGAGTCCGTGGTGTATGGCGCGTAACGCCGCGGCGTAACCGGCGGAGCCACCGCCGAGAATTAGTACGTCGAATTCTGTAGCGGTTTCAGTCACGATCGATGCTCCTCATCTATGCGGAGGTTCGCCCCGCAGTCTTCCTCGTACATGGTTTCCAGCCACGCGTCCTTTCACTAGGTGCTTCCTGGAGTTACCAGGGCACTAGCTGGACACTTCTTCTTAACTGTATAGGTTCGTACAGTCGCAGTTCCATAACCTCCACCACGTTAACGGTGTATCACCGGATGTATGCGGCGAAGTGTCTGTCAATGTGGTGTACATCGCTTAGTGTGGGTCGTCTTGCACCAACGACCCACCCCAAGCCCTGTGCAAACGCTAGCTTTGGGCCCGGGTCGCGACGAACTCGATAAGGGTGCGCACCATGACGCCTGTTGCATCCTTTGGTGTATATCCACGTGGTGACGACTCGTTGAATGCCGGTCCGGCAATATCTAAGTGGGCCCAGGGGGTCTCACCTACAAAGTCACGGAGGAAAGCAGCGGCGCCTTGCATGCCGCCGAAGCGCTCCCCGGTGTTTTTCAGGTCGGCCACGTTGGAGTCGAAACCAGCGCGAGCTTCTTCAGGAATAGGCAGCTGAACGACGAGTTCGCCCGTGGTTGATGCAGCGGTGGCGAGTTCTGCTCGGATGTCATCTTGGCCCATGAGTCCGGTGGTACGAGTGCCGAGTGCAACCATGGCCGCACCGGTCAGGGTGGCAATGTCGACCACAACGTCAGGACCTTCTTCAGTGGCAGCGACCAAAGCATCTGCCATCACGAGGCGACCTTCGGCATCCGTGTTCATGACCTCCACCGTTTTGCCACCACGCATGGTGATGATATCGGATGGCTTGATGCCGGTGCCCGAGGGCATATTCTCTGCCATGGCCAACCAACCGGTGACTTTTACGTTGAGGCCCAGTTCTGCGACAGCCTGCACCACGGCACCAACGGTGGCGGCACCGGTCATATCCATCTTCATGGTTTCCATAGAGCCTGCCGGTTTGAGCGAAATACCGCCCGAGTCGAACGTGATGCCTTTCCCGACGAAGGCCACATGACTCTGCGCGTTGGCTGGGGCATATTCGAGTTTGACCAGACGAGGTGGGTTGGCCGAGCCCTGTCCAACACCCAACAGCCCGCCAAAGCCACCTTCCGCAAGGGCTTCTTCATCATAAATCGTGGCACTGACGTTCGAATCTTGTACGAGCGCTTCAATTTCTTCGGCAAAGGTGCCCGGGAACAAATGCGATGGGGCGGTGTTTACCAGGTCACGAGTGATAAACGTTGCTCTGGCGACCACACCGGCACGTGCGACCAGCTCATCGGCATCGGCGATCGTAGTCACAAACTTCAACGAGGTAGGTTCTGCAGTGTCATCCTCATCCGTGTCGGAAGATGCATATCCAGCAAAAACGTAGGTACCAACTGTTGCGCCCTCCGCCACGGCGGTCAAATGGGCCGCACTGTCAGCTGGTAGTGCGATCGTCACATCAGACGTGCCAGCCAATTTTGCGGTTGCGGCACCTGCTGCACGGCGCAGCGCTTCTGCCGAAATGGTGTCAGCTGGGGAGTTGTCCAGGGGTGGGGTGCCCTGTGCTGGGGCATCCGTCGAGCCAAGGCCGGTGAGTACTACGATCTTTGCATCAAGCTCGGTCGTGGCACCTGCCACACGAGTGACTTCATCGGGTTTGCCCTTAACTCCGAGTGCATCGAGCTGGTCTTGTAGACCATTGATTGCAGCTTCCGGAAGAGCGGGAGCTACAATCACAGGGCCGTCGTTCGTTGATTGCACGCCGAGCACGAGCGCATCAGTGTGTTCTACAGTGCTGGTGGTCGACAGTTGTGCGGTGAATTCCGCGACGAAATCAGTTGAAGCGGCATTGTGAGCCACAAAATCACATCCTTGGGTGTGTAGCGGAATAGTATTGCTTGGTGTCTCCATCATAACGATGCCGCGACACATTCATGGCGGAATAAGTGGACTGACCGTTGTGTTCCGTTAACCAGCGCTTTGTGCAGCATTGTGTCACCCGAAAGTGAGGAGTCTGCATGCTAGATCCGATCGACCTGATTCACATGTCTTCGTCTGCAAGAGAGTTGATATCTGGAACAAGCCAGTCGAAACACACCGAGAATCACGACACCCCCGCAATACACGGGCTTGATCTGCTGGTCGTGTTTTCTGGGTACTTAGACGCTGGCAGCGTTTCGACACAGTTGGAGAATGTGCTGCTCGAACGGTTGGATTATCAACGCATCGCGACCTTCGATACGGACCAGTTACTGGACTACCGGGCGCGTCGTCCACATTTACGTTTTGACGGGCGGCAGTTTCGTGACTACGACGCACCACAGCTGGAGCTGCACCTGCTGAAAGATCAAATGCAGCAGCCATTTTTGATGCTGAGCGGGCCTGAGCCCGATTATCAATGGGATCGGTTTGTAGCAGCCGCGATGCTACTCATTGATCAGCTCGATGTCGGCGTGGTGACGTTCATCGACGCCATGCCACTACCGGTACCACACACCCGACCACTGGGTGTCACCACGCACGGAAACGCAGAAGAATTATTAGAAGGCTTAGCCACCTGGTCTCCCAAGGGCCGGATTGCAGCCGGTGCCGCACAACTTTTGGAACTACGAGCCGCTGAGGCTGGTCGCACCGTGAGCGGCTACACCTTGCACGTGCCACATTATTTGGCGGATGCAACCTATCCACAGGCCGCTGTCGCTGCCCTGGAATATATCGGTGCTGCGATGGGACTGATGCTGCCCAGTGAAGAGTTGCGTGAATCAGGTCGTGATGTCGAGCAGCAAATCACTGCCCAGGTGCAAAATCGGCCCGAAATCGCAACGATGCTGGGACGCTTGGAAGAACAATTTGATCAGTATGCTGAAGAACACCAAGCTCGTAGCCTGTTATTGAACGCCGACGAACAAATGCCAGACGCCGATGAGATTGGCTCGGCGGTCGAATCCTATCTGAGCGATCACGTACAACAGGATGAAGCTGGTCTAGACGATGACGATCGCGACGCTTTGGAATATACCGGGACGCTGAATAAGAACAAATTGGCACAGGATCCCATGCACCCCTCGCGCGCAGATGTGGAACCAGACGTTGTCTGGTTCGTTGTCGATGAATCGGACACAGAGCCAGGAGACGACGAGGCTGCTGAAACAGACGATCCCGATGAAGCTGATGAAGACTCTGACTAATACACACCCTGATGCGGAGTCGCACTAAACCATAGTTATCCACAATTACCCTTTCCGGCGCCACGGAAAGGGTAATTTTCGATCATGCTGAGATCATGACGCAAAATCATCAGCAGCCTGAATCCACCAGCCTTCCAAACGCGACACCGCAGCCGAACACCACCCCACTTTATGCAGTGCCCGTTACTTCCACAGACAGTCACGAGGAGCGGCACGCCACCTCTCGTCCGGCTGGCCGTGTCAAGGTATCGGAGCCCGCCGACGTGTTGGCGTATATTCAATGCACCTTGGGGTTTCGACCGACCAATTCGATCGTCATCGTGGCTTTTGCCGGCAACCGACTTTCTACGGTGGTTCGCTGCGATATACCGCACACGCTACAAAATCTTCTGCGCTCAGACACCCCCGAGAGCGTGACCTTCATGGATTTCGGCGTGACAGAAACCCAAGAACTCCAATTTATGGAGACAGGACGTCACATCGGACAGCTAATGGCTCAAGAACCTTCCACGACCTCCTGCCTGCTGCTCTACCTCTCGGATGACACCTCTGTGTCAGATCAGCAAGCATTAGCTGCCGTTGGAACCGCCAATGCCATGATCTCTGCCCAGTTCGGGGTGCAACGAATGCCCGTTGAAGAATCTTGGTTGATCCATCATGATCTCCTATGGCACCTGCGGTGTGCCGCGACCACGGAGTGTACTGTGCAGGGCGACACCATTGGCGATCCAGAACAGACCTCTATTTTTCCCAAGCTTGACCCAACTGGTGCGACGTCTGAAACATCTGGCGCAACGCCGCGCAAACTTCACTTTCCACCAGTAACAGCTGCTACCTCACATATAGAACCAGATACCGAAACGCTTTTGGAACATCGGCCCCACGCTGCACTTAAATGGTTGGAACTATGGGACGAGCATATCCGCGAGGGACCGATGATGTTGCACTCCGATGAGGTTTCAGAATTGTTGTCCTCGTTAGAACACCCAGCGATTCGTGAGGCAATATTGGCACTGGCCTGTTTTGATACCAACACAGCCCTTCGCGGTATGGTGACCCTCGGAAGGTTCCCTGCGGCGATGGGGGCGGCAGCGCAGGTCCCGCTTAGTGCTGCTGACGGTCTCACCATCGAGCACAGTGCGATGGGCAGATCGAAACGCGGCCCGGACTGGCATCGGATCGGCGAGCTCGAAAGGCTTTGCCACCAGCTGCTGCCATTATCGGATGATGCAACTGGTGGTGCAGTGGTCGGAATCTTAGCGTGGATTGAGTGGGTGCGTGGCCGAGGCAGCGTGGCCCTACGGTACGTGGGGCAAGCCCGTAAGCGTTTTCCCGCCGAACGGTTTCTCAGCACTCTCGAAGGACAGCTGAAGCAAGGTATCGTCGCAGGCTGGGCCACGCGAGTGGAAACCGCTTGGAATCCGCAACACGCAGCATGAGCTGAAAAGAGCTCAATAGCGCATTTACCACTGTCTTATGGCATAATGTTTTGGTCTAACGGCTGTGTGAAAGACTTGTCACAAAGTTTTTTATCACGATGGGAACAAAACCATCAACGAGCGCGTTATACCCACTAGAGACCCTGCATCCGTGGATCCTGCAACGGTCGGACACGCAATGTGTGTACCGACGGGAACAGCGATTATCCAAACACGGACTTGACAGGGTCATAGGTGTGTTGATCGTGTGTGAGCTTGTACTCATACGGCTGCCAATGAGGAAAGGACCTGAGTGACTACTACTCCGAAACAGGCGACTGCCCAGAGTGTCTCTACTGCCACAGATAAGGCCACAGCCCAAGGAATCGCAGCCGAGGCAGCTGCTACCGACGATGGTGAGAAGGCGACTATGACTTCTACTGATACTGCTAATGAAGATGAAGAACTTCTCGAGAGCGAAGACGTCGACGTAGAAGAAGAGGACGAGGAAGACGTCACGCCCGAAGGCGAAGAAAAAGAAGAGACCGTCGGCGAAGACGAAGTCGAAGCCGAAATCAAGGAGACCGCAGGTCCAGAACAGCCTGACGTTGAATCTACTGAAAAAGCCGGTGGCTTCGTTGTTTCTGAAACCGAAGAGGATGCACCGCAGCAGCGAGCGCTCAACGTCATCGGTGCGACCGCAGATCCTGTCAAGGACTACCTGAAACAAATCGGTAAGGTCGCACTGCTTAACGCCGAAGAAGAAGTCGACTTGGCTACTCGCATTGAAGCTGGGCTCTATGCCGAGCACAAAATGCAAGAAGAAGAGTTTTCGGACGCGCGACTACGCCGCGACATGCAACTGGTGATAGCCGATGGCCGTCGTGCCAAGAACCACCTGTTGGAAGCAAACCTACGTTTGGTTGTATCACTTGCGAAGCGTTACACCGGTCGTGGCATGCTCTTCTTGGATTTGATTCAGGAAGGCAACCTGGGGCTTATCCGTGCAGTTGAGAAGTTCGACTACACGAAGGGTTTCAAATTCTCCACATACGCTACATGGTGGATTCGTCAGGCGATCACGCGTGCCATGGCAGACCAGGCTCGCACCATTCGTATCCCTGTACACATGGTCGAAGTCATCAACAAGCTGGCACGTGTGCAGCGTCAGATGTTGCAGGACCTGGGTCGTGAACCCACTCCTGAAGAGCTAGGCACCGAACTTGATATGACCCCTGAAAAGGTCATTGAGGTACAGAAATATGGTCGCGAGCCCATTTCACTACATACCCCTCTTGGCGAAGATGGTGACTCAGAATTCGGCGATCTTATTGAAGATTCCGAAGCAGTTGTTCCAGCCGACGCGGTCGGCTTCACGCTGTTGCAAGAACAACTGCATTCCGTATTGGACACCCTGTCTGAACGCGAAGCCGGCGTAGTCGCCATGCGTTTTGGTCTGACCGACGGTCAGCCAAAAACGCTGGATGAGATTGGTAAAGTCTATGGCGTCACACGCGAGCGTATTCGGCAGATAGAATCCAAGACGATGTCTAAACTCCGTCACCCATCGCGGTCACAAGTACTGCGCGATTATCTCGAGTAAACCGATTATCACAGTCTCTTAAAAATGGAGCAGCTCAACTTGAGCTGCTCCATTTTTTTCACCCTGTTTGTAATGTGCATTAAAAACTGCCCGGTTCAATCCCCTTATCGGATCGAACCGGGCAATTTCTACATCAGCGGCATCGCATTCGACTAGCTATCGAGCCGCAACCTGTGAAACCTAGAGGCTCGCTGAGCGTTCTTCTTCTAGACGATTGGTCTCATCTTGCCAAACATCAACTTGCGGACGAAGGTTATCTTCAACCTGGCGCGCATGGTGGGCACAGAAGTACAGCTGGCCGCCCGACGGTAGTACTGCACGAACGTAAGCTTGGGCTCCGCAACGGTCGCAACGATCAGCGGCGTTGAGGGTAGGTTGCTCAAGGCTAGTTGCCGTGGACATTGGGCCTCCTAATTTGTGGTCCAAACTCTGTAGGTTGGTCCTTCCATCCTGACAGGTTATCTTTTTCCTGTGTAGAACAACGTACCAAACATAGGGATTATGCCCGAAAGGTGCGTGCGTTGCCACTAGCGAACAATGCATATTCTTAACGTTGGAATACACGGTCATGTATTCATAACCAGTCAGACTATATTGCCATTAGTTCACGCGCGCGCAAAGATCTGACCCGCCCATACGCGCCAGGCGAAAGAATGCTGCGCTGATATTTTGCTAATAGTCCAAGAACCGCTGAAATTCCCAGTGTTTAGGTTTTGGGCCATTATTCTTACTAGTATCGAATTGGTCGTCGGCGGCGTGTTTCCGCCGATGCAACGACGAACGAATATCGCATGTCGATGAGAGCATCCGCTGAAAGGGTCAAACACCACGTGGTCACACAAGCCGAATACAGTGCACGAAATCTATCAGTCCTTGAAGGACTCGAAGCCGTGCGCAAACGCCCAGGAATGTATATCGGGTCTACCGACTCTCGTGGGCTCATGCACTGCTTGTGGGAGATCATCGACAACTCGGTGGATGAGGCCTTGGCAGGATATGGCCAGTCCATCGACATCACCCTGTTCTCGGACGGTTCCGTCGAAGTCGCAGATAACGGGCGCGGCGTACCCATTGACATTGAACCACGGACAGGGCTTTCTGGTGTAGAAGTTGTGTTTACAAAACTGCACGCTGGCGGCAAATTTAGCTCTGACTCCTACGCAGCCGCAGGCGGGCTCCACGGAGTTGGCGCAGCTGTGGTTAACGCCCTCTCGGAACGTTTAGACGTCCAAGTGACCCGTGGTGGAAAAGTCCACCAGTTAAGTTTCAAACGCGGGAAGTCGGGACTTTTTCAAGACAAGGGAAAGCCACGCCCAGATGCTCCGTTCGCAACACTCGAGACAGGGGAAGAAGTCCCTGTTGTCGGTAAAGCAAAACGTGGCACCACTGGCACAACGATTCGCTACTGGGCCGATAGACAGGTCTTCACACCTGATGCCGCGTTCCTTTATCAAGAACTCGAACAACGCGCCCGTCAGACAGCATTTCTGATCCCGGGACTACGGATTACGATTCGCGATGAGCGCCGCTTAGCAGGTACGGCCGGTGAAGATGGACCGCACGAAGAGGTTTTTCAATTCGACGGTGGGCTTGCTGAATTCGTAGATCACGTATCGCAGCTTAACCCCGTCACAGATGTGTGGCGGTTACACGGTGAGGGCAACTTTACTGAACGTGTGCCGGTGCTCGATAGTTCTGGTCAAGCACAAATGCAGGATGTGCAACGTACTTGCGAGGTGGATGTCGCCCTGCGCTGGGATGTTGGCTATGACACCAAAGTGCAAAGCTTCGTGAATATCATCGCCACCCCAAAGGGTGGTTCACACAACACAGGATTCGAACAAGCACTCACCCGGGTCTTCCGAAAAACGATTGAAGCCAACGCCAGACGCCTCAAAGCAGGTAATGATCGCGTCGAAAAAGACGACATTCTGGCGGGGCTTACGGCAATTGTCACCGTGCGCCTGGCTGAGCCGCAGTTCGAAGGCCAAACCAAAGAGGTGCTTGGCACACCTGCAGCTCGACAGATTGTCTCGAAGGTTGTTGGTGACCAACTGACTGAGATCTTGCAGTCGCGCAAACGTGGGGTTAAACAACAGGTCGATGGTCTGTTAGAAAAAATCGTTGCCGAGATGAAATCGCGCATCATGGCGCGCACGACCAAGGAAAACCAGCGTCGCAAGACAGCTCTTGAAACATCTTCCATGCCGGCTAAGTTGGCAGACTGCCGGTCCACGGATGTCGAAAACTCCGAATTGTTTATTGTGGAGGGCGACTCCGCACTGGGAACAGCTAAATTGGCACGATCTTCTGACTATCAAGCCCTTTTGCCAATTCGAGGGAAGATTCTCAACGTACAAAAAGCCTCTGTGGGGGAGATGCTCAATAATGCGGAGGCCTCAGCACTGATTCAAGTGGTGGGTGGTGGCTCTGGTCGAAGCTTCGATCTCGAGTCGACTCGCTACGGCAAAATTATCCTGATGACCGATGCTGACGTGGACGGCGCACATATTCGGACACTTTTGCTGACACTGTTCTTCCGGTATATGCGTCCGATGGTTGAAGCGGGGCGCGTCTATGCAGCCGTGCCACCGCTACACCGGGTGGAAATCATCAACCCCGGCGCAAAGGCGAATGAGATCGTCTATACGTACTCTGAGCAGGAATTGCACGATGTGCTGGCACGGGTGGAATCCGAGCAGCGCCGTATCAAAGAGCCAATTCAACGCTACAAAGGGCTCGGCGAGATGGACGCGGACCAGTTAGCTGAAACTACGATGGATCCGAAACAACGCACCTTACGTCGAGTCAATATTGAAGAGTTCGAGAAAGCAGAAGAGATCTTCGAATTGTTGATGGGACGACACGTTGCCCCACGCCGCGACTTTATTATCTCCGGGGCCGAAGAACTCGACCGTGAGGAGATTGACGTCTAGTGACGGTAGTACTGCGTGGTGAGTTGGAACCCTTCGTCCAAGGAGATGCGGGGTTTCCACTGCAGTACGTGATGTGTGCGGCGTTGATCAAACCAGTGGGCCGTTGACATCTGTTCGGCTAAAAATCGCGTGATCGGTGGTTCGTCTCCGCGTTTTTCCGCGTCCCACACAGCTTCAATGATGCTGCCAGCTGCCTTGGCCACGCCCGAAGGGAGATCAAGGGTCGGCTCTTTGGCACCACCGGCAACAGCAATGCGACGGATCATCTCACCGATCGGGCGGGGTTGACCGTTGGTGAGCACCAACGCTTCACCGCGGGTGGTGTCGACGGCTTCGAGTGCTGCAATAATGCCTTCCACCGCATTGACCAGAAACAGCGTATCTACCAGTGCAGTGCCACCATCAAGCAGGGGGAGGCGGTTTTGACGGGCACGATCAATGATGCGCTCGGTCAACTGAGTATCGCCTGGGCCCCACATCAAATGCGGGCGCAGCACTAAGACGCGAAATGTTGGAGAGTCTGCTGCTAAAGCTAGTAACTCGCCGGCAGCCTTCGTTGCCGCATAGTGTCCGCGGGCAGCTTGTGGATCAGCGGCGCCAGCTCCGTCTCCGATAATTGAATCACCGCTGTGAGCCACGGAGGGCGATGAGATATGGACCCAACGGGATACGCCAGCGTTTTGGGCTGCGTGCAGCAGAGTTCGGGTCCCCTCGATGTTCACGTGTTCGTAGTCGGCCAGCGGGCCCGAGACGGAGACTTTGGCTGCGATGTGGATAACAGAGTCCACACCGTCAACGGCCTTGGCAACATCGTCAGCGTCGGTGACGGAGCCACGAATCTCACGAACCCCTGTCAGACCCGACGCAGACCGCTGTAGGACGGTGACATTGGCACCGGCTGCCACGAGTGCTTGTGCAACCCCAAAGCCCAAAACACCGGAGGCGCCGGTGACGAGCACGTTGTAGCCGGTGAAGTTCGCGGTGTGGTACTCAAACGTGTCGCGGGTAGTGGTCATTTTGTTCCGGTCACCTTTCCATCGGCCAACACGCGTTCAGCCCAGTCGGCTAGGAGTGGGCGGTTTATCTTTGAATTATGTCGAATATCAACCGGGACATCATCGGTGATTAGCACGGCAGCAATGTCAACATCGGTGGCTGCACGCACTGCATCGGTAAGGTCGGTCGGCGCGAGTCCAGGCTTGATTGACTGATCCGTTGGCTCGATGACGGCAACGATCGCCTGTGTGCCGACGGGCCCGACTCCCACGATGGCTACCCGGCTCACTTGGGATAGCCGCTGGATATCGTCTTCCGGCCCGCCTGGACCAAGCACCCCGGTTGGTGGGGTCACGATGTGATGGGTACGGCCTTCAATCCATAGCCGCCCGTCTTCGTCGAGATGGCCAATATCGCCGGTACGGTGCCACTGTAGGCCATCCACCGTGTCGACTCGTGTTTGGCGGTTGGTGTTGTACAGCTTGTCATAACCGGCCAGCATATGGGGTGTCGAAATGACGATCTCTGCTAGGTGGCCGACCGCTTCATCCCCTTCGAGGATGGTGTCGGATGGTCGACCGTAAAAATCCAACGGTGCCATTGCCACACGCACGACGTCCAGAGGCTTGCCGACACAAACGCCGCGGTCATTCCGGTCGCCTAAAGCCCGCTGAGTGTGGTGATCGATATCCGAGATGAGCAAGGATTCGGTCATGCCGTAAGGCGAGTGGAACTCAGCATTTGGTACCAGTTCCAGAACGTCGTCCATCAGGGGCACGGGTACTGGCGCGCCGGCTGATAACAACATCGAGATGCCTTCCAATGCAGTACGTTGTGTGTGATGTAGTTCGTGTGCGGTGGCCACGACATTGCGTAGCGCTGCGGGTGAAGCAAAGATCATGGTCGTCTCCCCGGCGATGGCGGCATCAGCCAGCGCAGTGGCGGTGAGCGTTGCCGGTTTGGTGACCGACATATTCGGTGTCACCGATGTAGCACCAATGGCGGGACCAAGGAGCGCAAACGGTGCAAAGCCAGCCAACAGGCTTGAACCAGGTTCGACGTTGAGTGTGTATTGCAGGCGCTGGGTAAGAGCGGACAATTTTTGGTGGGTATATCGGACCCCTTTTGCCGGCCCTGTAGAACCGGAGGTAAACAGGATTGCTGCATCGTCTGCCGGTGCTGGATCAGGATGCGTGGCCTCTTCCTGGTATGTTTGGCTAGCATATTTCGTGGCAAAACCGTACATGGAGCCACTCAGCCCCAGGGCTTTGCGCGCGACGGGACTCATTGTGCGAACGCTGAGACGCTTGCCCGGGAGGTTCGTTGCGCGAGCCAACGTGATACCGGGTGTTTCGCCAATGATCCATCGCGGTGCTGCAGATTTGATTGCTCGAGTCATACCTGCCACGCCCAGTCCCGCATCGGTGACGACGGCTACTCCGCCGACGCGTAGGACAGCATAGAGCGCCGCGGTGAGGTCTCGGCCTGGTTCAACTAGCATCGACACGCGGTCGCCGGGGCGCATCCCCGCAGCACGGAGCCCAATGGTCATCGCATTGACGATTGAAGAGAGCTTGGACCAAGACACTTCAAAAGGCTTGCCGTGTGCATCCGTGGCGGTCATGTCGACCATGGCCTTCTTCGATGAGTCAGTCCAGCGGTCGAGGAACTCCCAGAGTGGGGCGTATTGCCCCACGGCTACTGAACCGCGAGAAGCGTTCACATCGGGTGCAGGTCGGGTATCACCGTCGAGCTGTTGGCGGACCCAGCCAAGGATGGGCTCGGCGATATTGCGATCTTCAGCTAGGAGATGGCCGGCAGTATCATAACGGTGTATTTGCACGTTGTTGAGACGTTCCAACAGGTCATGTTGATACCGGTCCAGAAACACTGGATCCTTGGCGCCCCATAAGAGCAGCGCAGGTTTCTCTGTCGCGGCTACGCCGTCAGCGACCCGTCGTAACGCCTTACGAGAGCGGTGTGTTGTGCTGGCGGGAATGTCCGCGACGAAACCACCAATGCCTGCGCGGCGGGTATGATCCGCGTACGGTGCTTTATACGCGTTTTTCACTGCGGTAGAGAGTGCGGGATTGCCAAGCGCAAGTGTGGTGTCTAAGAACGCGGGTGTAACGACAGTGGAGCCAGCTAGCAGCGGACCTGCCAGAGCGGCTTGCAATGGTGTTGGAATGGGGTGGGACTCGTCGTGCCAGACGGCAGTATTCAGCGTGATCATGCCGGCTGGGTCGAGGCCGGAACCCGCCTCACGAATCGTATGATGCGTTGCCCAGCCAAGCGTTACAACGCCGCCCCAATCGTGTCCGAGCGTAAACAACGGCACTTGCGGCTCCGGATCAAGCAGCGCTGCAAGGACGGCATCAAGGTCGAATATGCGCTGGTCCAGCGTTCGATACGTTGTATCTTGACCTTTAGCAGAGGGCAGCTCAGTGTGGCCAAGTCGTTGGGAGAAACCCATATCCAATTGGTCTGGTGCGATCACTCGAATGATGGGTGCACGTCCAGCACCGGAACCGAGATCAAGAGTTTCCTTGGCGGCATCGATACCGGCTTGAGCGACTCCCCGCCAAAGATACGACCAGGTTGGATTTCCATGGACGGCGACGATGATGGCGTCGACATCGTCAGCTGAGAAGCCCAATTCCTCAAGCGCAGGACCGTTGTCCAGCACGTGGAACTGTCGAGTTCCATCAATGGTGACCGCATCGACGAGTCGTGACCACCGAGGATCCCACCCCGGCAGTTTCACAGGATCAACAACTGAGTGAGGGTATTGTGCCGGTTGAGGAGAGATCATGGGGGAGGAGTTCACCACTCTATTTCTAGCATTGCGACGTTCAAACCGGAGCCGACTCCCATCGTGAGCACCCGGTCACCGACTGTGAGTGAATCCAACTCACGCGCGAGCGTGATGGGGAGGGCAGCTGGGCCGATATTGCCCAGCTCAGGGAACGTTGTGGGTATCTTTTTGCGGTCGATGCCGGCAGATTTAATGATGGCATCGGTGTGCATTTGGGAGACCTGGTGGGTGATGTAGCGATCCATGCTGCGCCAGTTCCAGTCGGCTGGGGTATCGTTCCAAGTGTCCATGACCAATTCCAGCCCATTTTCTAATAACCCAGCAGAATCGGTGTACATACCGTTGTGGCCACCCTGGCACAACTGGTGATGTTGCGTTCCTGCACGGGTGACGCCTCGCAGAATGCGGTGGCCTTCAGGATGCTTATCTGCTCGTCCAAGGACGGCTGCTGCAGCACCCGACCCCAGCGTCAAGGAAGCAAACTGCTGCATGAAATTGTCGCGGGTGGTTTTATCCGACAACAGGTTGCGTAGGGTGGATTCTTGAACTTGTTTCGCATCTTCACCAGCCACGACGACGGCGTAGTCGATCTGGCCTGCATCAATGAGCGTTGAGGCAAGATCCATGCCGTTGACAAACCCGAGGCACGCATTGGTGATATCGAAATTGGTAGCCGATGGGGCCAGACCCATCGAGTCATGGATCTGTACAGAAACGGCAGGCTCTAGTTCGGTTCGGGTGACCGAGGTGTTGATGAGTAGCCCCACAGCATCCGGGGCAATACCGGCTTCGGCCAGGGCTTTTACGCCGGCCTGGGCCGCGCCAGCTACGTAATCTTGCGGGTCTTCCCACATACGTCGTGCACGAACGCCAGCGACACGTTGCAGGAGACGATTGGGGAGACGCAGACGTTTGAGTACGGATGCGAGTCGATCGTCGATCATGTCAGAGGTGACTTCCACCGGAGCGGTCACTTCTACCACAGAAAGTAATGCCGCGTTGTGGTGAATTGAAACCGCATTAGAACTCACGTTGGACTGTCCATTTCTGTTTATTCGCGTTCACAATTGGTAGCTATGCTCCAATTACTTGACTTGTCATAACGACCCAGCCTAGCGCGGTTTTTGCAGTCACGCGATTCGAGGTACAGATCGTATCCTCCCAGCATAGTTTCGCCCTGAGTGGACTCTTGCTCTGGCGGGCTCACACCAGACTGATGAACGCAGGCCCGATCACGAGGAGACCAGACAGGATTATAACCAGGCTAACTCTACATGAACCCAGCGGTCTTCTTGGTCCAATGAGTCGTCTTAAACGCCGTGACGCGACCTGTGCGGGGTGTTGGTGATGGGGCGCCATCTGCTGACCGGTATCTTGTGCTTGTTGTTCTAAGGTATGGGCCAACGCAGAGGTAAGATCACGGGTTTGATGCTGTGTCAGGGCGACGTCGTCGGCCATGATTTCGGTCAACTCGGTGACTTCGTCAACGGCGACGCTGGTGGCAGGAAACCATGGCACTGCTTTGTGCCAGGCTTGGAACACCAGCCGCAAAAGGTCGTGGCGTTGAGTGAGGTGGGCGGATTCATGTGTCAACACCGCAGACAGTTGCTCTGCGGACAACTGGTTCAATAAACCCCGCGACACGACGGTGATGGATTGTTGGGCCGCGGGAAGACAATACGCCAACGGGTGCTCAACCGGTAGTACACGAGTGTTGTTGGCCGTCTGTGAAGTCTGATCTAATCCGTGGTCATGTTCTTGGAGGGAAGCAGAGAGCAGTTCCACGAATTCTCGGTGTTTTTTCCGCTGGCGAAAGGTCGTAAAAGCCGTGTGGAGCAGCACGAGGGTCAGGTGACCAAAAAGTATGCCACTCAGGGTGACAGCGGCCAACCCAAGTGGTTCCCAGCGGGGGTCGTTGAAGACCCCTGCTATCCCATCGCTGAGAAGAACCTGCAGCAATTTGCTGCCTGCGGTCAGAATGCCACTTCCAAAGGGCTGCAATCCCCAGGTCAGCGGAGCGCTCACCAGTGCGAGACCGCCACTCAGGCCAATTGCTTGCCACAGGACTAACGTGGCCCCGGGCGCGCGTGATGGCCACTTCGCGCGTTGTAGCCACATCGGCACAGGCCACGCGAGTAACACGGCAAGCAGTGCAAGCAGATACGGGGTCAGCATATGCCTCCGTGCATGGCAGCCCTAAATGTCGCGAGACTGTAGGAGACGTTGCACTTGCTGTGCATCAGTGGCGTCAATGCCGCCGATGAAACGCGCTAAGACGGCGTGCTTATCGACGGCCGATCCGAGGACATCATTGAGCAGTTGCACAGTGTGTTCTTCGCGGCTGGTCGTTGCAGTGAACTCATGCGGGCGTCGGGACGAGTCCTTGGTGACAAACCCTTTTTTGTTGAGGCGTCCAAGCACCGTGAGCACGGTGGTGATGGCCGGTTCACTGTCCTGGCGGGCAGCCAACGTATCACGCACTTCGTTTGCGGTCAGCGCTTGTGCTGAATCCCAGAGGAGTTCCATGATCGCCTGTTCGAGTTCGCCCAATGCGGCCCCTTCTTCGTTCAAGAGTCTTCGCGTGGTGTGAGTGGCTGACGCGATACTCAGCAAGTCGGTATCTGTTGAATAGTTATTCTAGCGCGAGCCAGTCTGAATTTTTACATTGCGTAGAAGTGTGGGTAAGATGAGTTCTACGTCGTGTAGAAGTATGTGTGTCGCGACGATGAATGTCGAGCATCGGCGTTGAACGCGCTGGTGAGGAGGGACCCTTCATGGATCCTCTTGAGGTTGCCCGGTGGCAGTTTGGGATTACCACTGTCTATCATTTTCTCATGGTGCCACTCACCATTGGTTTGGGGATTGTCCTGGCGACAATGCAGACCGCCTGGCATCGAACCGGTAAAGAACAGTACCTGCGAATGACGAAATTCTGGGGCAAGATCTTCATGATTAACTTCATCATGGGTGTTGCCACAGGCTTGGTTCAAGAGTTCCAGTTCGGTATGGCCTGGAGCGAGTACTCTCGGTTCGTCGGCGATGTCTTTGGTGCCCCGTTGGCCATGGAAGCCCTCATTGCGTTCTTCCTTGAATCCGTATTTATCGGTGTTTGGGTCTTCGGTTGGGGACGCGTGCGCCCACGGGTACACTTAACTGTACTGTGGCTGGCAGTGATCGGATCAGTCGTCTCTGCGTACTTTATCCTCGCTGCCAATTCGTTCATGCAACATCCGGTCGGTGTGGAATTTGTCGATGGTCGCGCACAGATGGTCGATTTTTGGGCGGTCATGACCAACCCCACGCTGCTCGTGCACTTTCCGCACACCATCTTCGGTGCTCTGGCCGTCGCGGGGTCGATGCTGCTTGGTATTGCGTGGTATCACCTGTGGAAGCGACGCAAAGAAGGCATCGATACCGTAGACGACAACGGTTACGTCGTCGTTGGCTCTAACGGGTCGAAAGGTCGCGACGAAATCGACTACAAAGGATGGCGGTCCTCCTTCCGATGGGGCGGCTGGGTGGCCATCGTCGCGTTTCTCGGAACAGCATTTACTGGTCACGCCCAGGCACAAATGATGATTGAACAGCAACCCCTCAAAATGGCCGCAGCCGAAGCTGCGTGTCACGACGGCACCGGCTTTTCTGTCTTGTCGGTGGCCGGCCGCGATGGTGAAGGTGCCACAACCTGCGACGATGTCGTGGGGGTTTTCGAAATTCCAGGTCTGCTCTCCTTCTTGGCGCATAACGACTTTTCCACTCCGGTGGAAGGCGTCAATAGCTTGATACCGGAATATGAAGAGCAATTTGGGACGCATTTGCCAGACGATCCACGCTATGGCGAACGCGCCGGTTCCGAAATCGAATATCTGCCCATTATGGAAGTTACCTACTGGGGCTTTCGAGCCATGATCACCTTTGGCGGTATTGCTGCCTTGGCGGCTGGCATCGGTCTGTGGATTGGACGCAAGGGGACGGTGCCACATGATAAGACACTGATGAACATGGCCTGGCTATCGATACTCGCGCCGTTTGCCGCAAACTCAGCGGGTTGGGTGTTCACGGAGATGGGCCGACAGCCCTTCACCGTCGCCCCGAACCTTGACCTCGCCGGAGTCGACCAGGTCTGGCAATTTACCGCCGCCGCGGTCTCCCCGGGCGTCTCCGGCGAAGAAATCATCTTCTCGTTGGTTGCCCTGACGCTGATCTATGCCTTGCTATTGGTGGTCGAAATCGTGCTGCTGGTCCGCTACATCAGAGGTGGTCACCCCGCCGGAATGCCGGAGCTGTTGGCAGATGAAGACGATGACGACGACCACGACAAACCATCCTCAGACGTGTTGTCCTTCGCGTACTAATGCGGTGGAGAGCAACAGGAACAGAAAGGTAAAACGCCATCATGGAGTTTCTTCCAACGTTGTGGTTCATCCTCATTGCTGTGCTGTGGATCGGCTACCTCGTCCTCGACGGTTTCGACCTCGGTGTCGGCATGCTGATGACCGGGTGGGCAAAAAACGAATCCCAACGCCGCGTACTACTCAATTCCATCGGGCCCGTCTGGGATGGCAATGAAGTCTGGCTGGTCACCGCAGCCGGAGCAACCTTCGCGGCATTTCCACACTGGTACGCTTCGATGTTTGCCGGGCTCTACATCCCGCTGACACTGGCATTAGTGGCGCTTATCCTGCGTGCAGTGTCCATCGAATACCGTGGCAAGGCCCAGAGCCAAATGACACGCAACCTCTGGACCTGGGCGATGGCCGGCGGGTCCTTCGTGGCAGCATTTGCTATCGGTGCGATGCTTGCCTTGACGACCACGGGGCTCCCGCTGGACGAATTTGGCGACCGGGTCGGCGGACCGTTCGCGTGGCTCAACGGCTGGGCCATCCTGGGTGGACTGGCCGTTGTCGGCATCTCCTTGGCCCAGGGATGGGCGTTTTTGTCGCTGAAAACCCTGGGCGCACCACGCGAGGCGGGCAATAGGCAACTTCGACGGTATTTGCCCATCTATCTACTGCCTGCGGCACTATGGGCGGTGCTGGTTGTACTTCGCTATCCGAAAGTCATGTCGTGGGCAATGTTGGCGGTCGCGGTCCTTGGACTGGTTTTGGCTTGGGCGTGCTCCGCACGTCGGATGGAAGGCCTGACATTTACCGGCATGGTGATATTTATCGTCTTCGGAGTCGGGGCCATCTTCGTCTCGTTGTACCCAAACGTCCTGCCCTCCACCCTCGATGAAGCTTATAACCTGACGGTGACGAGCTCGTCGTCGTCGGAGTACACGCTGAGTATCATGGCCGTGGTGACCGCGATCTTCTTGCCGTTGGTGCTGGCCTACAGCGCATGGAGTTATTGGATGTTCCGTCAGCGCCTAGGGGAACACCATATTCCTGAATCCGCTGTGGTGACGCCAGTTTGATCCCTGAACTCCCCACATCGACAGTCGGCCGTCGAGCCTTGGTCGGGCTCGGTTTTCTCGCCGTGGCTAAACTCGTCGGTTGGATACTCATCGCGACGTCATTGGCCAGAGGCATCGCTCATTTATCTGCTGCACTGCCGGCTTCTGACGCAGCACAATTGTTGCAGTTGCTATTCAACTCACCGCGAACGGCACCGGGGCTCATTGAATCGCTCGTGGAGTATGCCACCAGTACCGAGTTTATAATCACCTTGGCGTTGGGCTTTGGTGGTGCGATACTGCGTGGTGCAGCCCAATGGGGCCAGCAGGTCTTCGCGACGCGGGCAGCGCTGGGGGAGAAAGAACATCTGCGAGAACAACTTGTTCGACACCGGCTTGCTGCTGCTGGCGCGCATGCAGAACGAGCCGGCCAAGACACCGTGCTGGCCTCCAACGGTCTGGATGGTCTCGACGACTACTACACCGACTTTTTACCCTCGTTGGTCTCTGCAATCGTCATCCCACTGGGGTTGGGCGTCTGGATTTTGTTCCACGATTGGGTCAGTGCGGCTGTACTGGTGCTGACCATCCCGCTGATCCCAATGTTTATGATCTTGATTGGCCGCTTCACAGAACACCGGGTCGATGAAGCGGCCAGTGGGCTCAACAAATTATCGCACCACCTGTTGGAGTTGGCCCGCGGCCTGCCCGTCCTTATTGGACTACGCCGTGCCGGGGTGCAACGCAAAGCCTTACAAGAGGTTTCCGACGACTATCAAAAAACGACCATGAACACACTCAAAGCAGCATTCATGTCCGGTCTCGCGCTCGAACTCATTTCCACATTGTCGGTGGCCATTATTGCCGTGTTTATCGGCGTTCGCCTCGTCAACGGTTCCATGGAGCTCTACGCCGGCATTATGGTCTTGACCCTAGCGGCTGAAGTGTATTTGCCCTTCCGCGATATCGGCTCGGCATTCCACGCTTCAGAAGATGGGATTGCCGCACTGAAACGTGCCAAAGCACAGATCAATCAGCCCGTACCCCAAACCATGGCCACCGGTTTGGACACTGATGACGCTACGGATGATGTGGTGGCCTTCAACAACGTCACGATCAGCTACAAGGCACTGCACGAGATTCCTGAGGAAAAATACACAGGCCCTGAATATCTGACTCCCGAGCAGTTCGCGCAAGCTCAGAAGGCTGCGGCACAGACGGAAGGGGAAACTGACGAAGACTATCTGCCCCAGTACGAGGTGGAAGTGTTGGAACCAGTCCTCGAAGATTTTTCACTGACCATGTACCCCGGACAGTTCACCGTGCTTGGTAGCTCGTCAGGTTCCGGCAAATCGACACTGTTGGCTGCGACGGCCGGGCTGCTGGCCGACGGTGAAGCCGTCTTTACTGGCAGCGTGTCAGGTCTTAGATCACGTCGTATCGCCTATTTGAGTCAGCATCCTACATTCGTAGCGCAGACAGTGGCTGACGAACTGGAGCTGGTGATCCGCAGTACGGTCGACGAGCCTGCCGCCGTCGAACTCGCTGGCGAGATTGCCAAGCTGACACAATCGGCACTGGAACACGCAGGCTTGCCGAACATGCAAGACCGTCACATTGATGAATTATCCCCGGGGGAGCGGCGCCGTCTTGGTTTTGCCAGGGTGCTGGCGCGGTTGTTGTCGGCCAGTGTCACCGAGGGTACAGCTGGTGCATGGCTCGTGGTTCTGGATGAGCCCACGGCGCATCTGGATGCCGCGTCCGCATCGTTAATTCGTAGCGTGTTGAAAGACCTTGCCCACGGGTATTTGCCAAATGGCCGGCATCTTGAGGTGATGTTGCTGGTGGCATCACACGATCGTCTCATCCACCGCGACGCCGATCATCTGATTGGCAACACCGTCGCGACAACACAAGCCGCGACGGTTCCAGCCGATGATGCACAGGCTCCGGCGAAGCCTGCGTCGGACGCGATGCACGCTGCACCAGAGCCACCCGTCGCAAAAGTTCGCTTGCGTGATTGGATTCGGTTCCTGCCGTTGAAGGAACCAAAATTCCTCGGGGGTATTGCGTGGGCCGTGGCAGCCCTTCTGGCAGCGGCGTTGTTGTCTGCCATATCCGGGTGGCTCATTGTCCAAGCATCCTATGAACCACCCATCTTGTATTTGCTCGCCGTGATTGTCGGGGTGCGTTTCTTTGGTATTGGCCGTGCAGTATTTCGGTATGCCGAACGTCTTGCCGTTCATGACGCCGTATTGTCCTGGGCAAACCGTATTCGCTTACGGGTCTGGGATGCGCTGGGTTCCCAAGCGACTCAATGGAATAAGCTGACACGCTCCGGTGGTGCACTGTCTGTGCTCATCTCGGATGTGGACCAGTTACGTGATGCGGTACCGAGGGTGATCGTGCCGATACCGGCTGCTGTGATCACCTGGGCTGCGGCCACAGGCATTGTTGCGTTTATGGCGCCTGGTGCCTGGTGGCCAGCAGCGCTCGCAGGGGTCGCGGCGTTCGTGGTGGTGCCATTGGTAGTACGTATTGTCGATGCGAACACCACGACGGCTTTGGCCGATCACCGCACCGGTCTTGTGCGTTCCACATCGCGATTGTTTAGCTCGGCTGCGGATATTGCCGGCAATGGTATGGGCAACCGTGTTGCCAACGATTTTGTGGCAACCGATCTACGCAATACCGCGCCGCTGAAGCGCAATGCACTGGCCGCAGGACTCGGCGAGGGGCTCACCTCGTTAATTGCTGGCTGGGCAGCCGTCCAGACGATGTGGGTCAGCATCACCAACGGCATCTCAGCGCCCAATACCGCCCTGGTGGTCATGCTCATGCTGGCCATGGCAGAACCGTTCGGGCTGTTTAGCCAGGCGGCGCAGGAATCTCGTACGCTCACGCACCAACTGGGGAAACTGCTGCCGCTGTTGAACGAACGCGCTGAGCATACGGCACAGTGGGTCACAGTCGAACAAGGTGACAGTGAAGGCGTGGAAGCGGTTGAGCTCGATGATGTCACCGTATCCTACGGTCAATACGGGCCAGCGGTGCTCAATGGACTCTCCATGGAGGCAACCACGGGTGACTTCGTGGTGGTCACCGGCCCGTCAGGAGCTGGTAAATCCACCCTGCTGGCCCTACTGCTTGGTTTCTTGGAGCCCGCATCCGGCACCTACCGCGTCACTGCCCATGAGCAGGATCAACATACCGCCCTGCAACACGTTGCCTGGTGTCCACAAGAGGCCTACCTGTTCGACTCCACGCTGCGCTCCAATCTTGCGCTTGCCCGCGATCCAGCACACCGACCAACCGATACCGAGCTGATCAACGTCCTTGACACAGTCGGACTCGCGGCATGGCTTGCGCAAACACCACAGGGACTGGACACCCGGTTGGGACCATCGGGACACTTTATCTCCGGTGGCCAGCGTCAGCGTGTCGCAGTCGCCAGAGCGTTACTGGCAGATGCTCACGTGGTGCTGCTCGACGAACCAACAGCACACCTGGGCGCGGATGAGGCAGCCGAGCTGATCGCCGATCTCAAACAGGCACTCGCCGACAAGATCACCGTGATGGTCACACACGACCAGCGATTCGCCACGGCAGGCAAACCCATCCTGCTCTAATCGGTTTCAGATTCCTGGGTGGTGTCTTCGGAATCCTCGAGCACTGGCGAGCCACCGTGGCCGATCACACCGATCGCCGAATCCAGCATGACGCCAGACCCATCACGATCTGCATATTCTTGGGGCAGAGCACGCGACACGCCGCCCGTCGTGGACGCCAGCGGTTGTGCACCCGCCCACGCAAGGGACAACCCCAGTTCTCCTCGGAGCAGTCGGTGCGCTCGCATCCCCTGGGTATTGCGACCCTTGGCAGCAAATGCTTCGAGTTTGGTGACTTTTGCGGTCGGTGCAGAATCCAGCATGTCCTGATCGGTCTCGGTGATCGTCACCACGACTGCATCGTCAAGCTGTTGTACCGGTGTCACCGTGAACGACAGCACCTGGTCGCCCTCAACGAGTTTCATCCCCGCAATGCCACCGCCGGATCGACCCTGTGGACGCACCAGGGCTGCGGCGAATCGAAGAAGTTGACCAGAGTTGGTAATAAACACCAGCTGATCATTGTCGTTGGCCGCTACCTCGGCGCCCACGACTTTGTCATCGTTTTTGAGCGTGATGGCATCGAAATCATCTTGATTCAACGGCCAATCATCAGACCGGACGCGTTTGACCACACCGTTGCGCGTACCAAGTGCCAACACCTGATTGAGCGGCACTATCGCGACGAGCTTTTCGCCCCGTTCCAAGGTTACAAATTCGGTCGCCTGCACCCCATCGGTCAGCGTAGGAGTAGCCGTGGCCTCGGTTAACGCCGGGATATCGACGGCGTTGATCCTGATCAAGCGACCCGCATCGGTGAGGGCGCCTACCTCACCGCGGGCGCTGGTAGCCACAACTGAGGTGTACACGTCGTGACGCCGTCGTCTACCCGCTGCGCTGAGTGGGGTCCGGTCTTTTGTCCGGAGCAGCTTGCCTGACGCTGACAGGATGACCCAGCATGGCTCATCTGGCACCAAGAGTGCAGATGCGGCGGCCGCGCGTTCAGCCTTCGACGATGAAGCAGTCACCGCCGGGGCGAGTTCCTCAGATTTCACCAACTTGGTACGCCGTGCATCCCCGTATTGTTCAGCAACGTCGGCGAGCTCATTGGAGACTGTTTCGCGCAGTTTGGCATCCGAACTCAGGATTGCTTCGAGTGCTTCAATTGCGGCAATCAGATCATCGCGTTCTGTTTCTAAGTCCAACCGAGAAAACTTGGTCAGCTGACGTAACCGGAGTTCGAGAATATGGTTGGCCTGCACTTCGGTCAGGTCAAAGACCAACATCAATCGTTCACGCGCGGCCGCGGTATCGTCTGAGGTGCGAATGATCTCAATGACCTCATCGATATCGACGAGCGCCAACAACAGACCTTCAACCAGGTGTAAACGGTCTTTGCGCTTGCCAAGACGATGGGCCGTTCTGCGCCGGACCACTGTCAAGCGATGGTCGACATACACCGCGAGGAGATCCTTCAACCCAAGTGTTTGGGGTTGACCCTCGACCAGGGCTACGTTATTAATACCGAAGTTTTCTTCCAGGGGTGTGTGCCGATATAACTGTGCCAGCACAGCCTGTGGATTGAAGCCGGATTTCAACTCGATGACAAGTTTCAGCCCGTGGTTTCTGTCGGTGAGGTCCATGACGTCGGCGATGCCAGTGATCTTTTTGGTGTTCACTCCGGTTTTGAGCCGGTCGATGACACGTTCCGGCCCGACGCCGTAGGGCAGTTCAGTCACGACCAAGCCGGTTCGGCGAGCCGAGACCTGTTCCACATCCACCGTGGCGCGCATAGTGAACCGACCTCGGCCGGTTTCATAGGCTTCCTTGATGCCATCAAGCCCCACGATTCGCGCCCCCGACGGCAAATCTGGCCCCGGCACAAACTTCATGAGGGCTTTGGTATCAGCCTCCGGATTCTCAATCAAATGCCGGGCAGCTGCAATGACTTCACGCAGATTATGCGGGGCCATATTGGTGGCCATCCCCACCGCAATGCCGGCTGCGCCGTTGACCAACAGGTTTGGGAACGCCGCCGGCAGCACCGTGGGTTGCTGCATCTGGTTGTCGTAGTTCGGTTCGAAATCAACCGTATCTTCGTTCAGGTTCGCCGTCATCGCCAGCGCAGCCTGAGACATCTTGGCTTCGGTATATCTGGACGCGGCGGGCCCATCATCAACGGAACCGAAGTTTCCATGACCGTCAACTAACGGTAGGCGCAGGTTAAAGTCTTGGGCCAGACGCACCATCGCATCATAGATAGCAGAATCGCCATGCGGGTGGAGCTTGCCCATGACTTCACCCACGACGCGAGCAGATTTGACGTGCCCCTTATCAGGCGTGAGGCCCATTTGGTCCATCATGTACAAGATTCGCCGCTGCACGGGCTTGAGCCCGTCGCGTGCATCGGGGAGTGCACGCGTATAGATCACCGAGTAGGCATACTCCAAAAAGGAATGCTCCATTTCGGAGGCGACATCAATGTCGACAATGTTCTGATCTTCAATGGGTACTATGGCAGTACCGGCATTGGCAGAAGACCTTTGTTTTGAACGTTTTGACATCTGACCTTTCCCGTCACGTGGTTCCAATAACCTGATTGTGGATTAAGATAATTATATGGCTGAACAGAAAACCAAACGCCCATATCCGGCCCACTGGGAAGCCGATGTGCTTTTGCGCGATGGCGCCACTGCGCGACTCCGTCCAATTTCGGCGGACGATGCCCAAGCGTTGCAGAGGATGCACGAAAGCCAATCCCAAGATTCTATCTACTTCCGTTACTTTACTTATAAGTCCCAGCTTTCGGCTAAAGAGCTGGAGCGTTTCACGGTCGTTGATTACGTCGACCGAGTAGCATTCGTTATTTTATTGGGCGATGAGCTCATGGGGATTGGGCGTTACGACAGGCTTGGCGACAGCACAGAAGCAGAAGTCGCGTTCAACATTGCTGATGCTCACCAAGGGCGTGGTCTGGGCTCAATTTTCATGGAACACCTAGCCGTTGCAGCCAGAGAAAATGGGATTCGGACCTTTACCGCTGAGGTGTTGCCCGAAAACCGCAAGATGTTGACCGTGTTCCAGGCTGCCGGATTTGAAACATCGCGCTCATTTGAAGACGGCGTGATCCTCGTAGAATTCCCGATCGATCCGACAGCCAGGGTTCGCGCCGTGATGGAATCACGCGAGCACCGCGCCGAAGCTCAGTCCGTTGCAGAACTCCTGCGCCCAGAGTCCATCGCTGTCATCGGAGCCTCGAGGCAATGGGGCTCAATCGGCTTCGCACTGATCGAAAATATTATTGAGGGCGGGTATACCGGCCCGGTCTATGGCATTAATAACGATGCGCTGGAAATCGCCGGAATGATTTCTCGTGCGTCCCTTGCAGACGTACCGCAACATGTTGAACTCGCGGTGATTGCCGTGCCCTACGAGCAGATCCCCGCGGTGGTACAAGACTGCGCTGAGCACGGTGTCAAAGGTTTACTGATCGTAACCGATGGCTTTGACGGCGAAGAAGGGCTGGTTGATCAACGACGTGTCGTTCAAGTTGCTCGTCGCCATGGCATGCGGGTGATCGGTCCAGCCTCAGCAGGCATCATGAACACCGACCCCGATATCCGTCTCAATGCTTCGGTCTCGCCGATCATGCCGTATGAGGGATCGATCGGCTTATTTTCGCAATCAGCTCCGATTGGAGCCATGTTGTTTACCGCCGCATACCAGCGCGGCATTGGTGTCTCATCGATGATCAATGCGGGCAACCGGGCTGATGTCTCCGGTAATGATGCGATGCAGTATCTCGAGGATGACGCCAACACCAGTGCCGTGGGTGTCTACTTGGAGTCCTTTGGTAACCCAAGGAAATTCTCCCGGATCGTGCGTCGGCTGGCTCGGAAAAAACCGGTGGTGGTCTCTCGCTCGCACGGTATGGGGCGTCGCATCCCGCCGGGGCACTCGACCCGCACCACAGAAGCTCCGCGGGGTACAGTGCCTTCTATGCTTCGCCAAGCCGGCGCCATTGAAACCGAGAGCTACACCGAGCTTATGGACATTTTGCAAGTCCTGGCGTGCCAGCCGGTCCCAGTCGGCCCGCGACTCACCGTGATCGGTAATGCTCCGGCGATCACTCGTCTCACTGTTGAGAATGCCCGCAGCGCAGGCTTAGAAGTGGTCAAGACCCAAGCCGTCCAAACACTTGAAACCAACCAGTCCGTGGAGGATATGGCAGCGTCTGTCACCGAGGCGATCGCAGCTTCGATGAACTCGGGTCACACCGATGCGATCATCGTGCTCATCCAGCCGGGCATGTACCAATCTGAAGGAGACGCGACGGTCTTAGCGCGAGCGATTAGCGATGTGACGCGTGACAGCGGCGTGACCGTGATGGCATCATTCACCGCGGTCTTGGAACAGGAATTCAAACCGACAGCGATTATTGGCGACGGACAGCTGCGCGCCCCTCTTCCTGACGAAAACGCAGATACCGAGCACGTCGCACCAAAACAGTATGGTGTCCCCATTTTCTCCTCTGCGGAACGAGCCGTGGGAGTCTTATCCGAGCTTGTCCAATATCGTGCCTGGCGCGATGCCGAACAAGGCATCGCGATCGAATACGACGATATCGACCGGTACAAAGCCGAGGAATTGGTCACCGAGTGGACCGAAGATGCATCCGGCACCGAGCTTGTGAAACTTACTCGTGCCCAAACAGATGAGTTGCTGGAATGCTACGGGATCGGGGTACTGCCGTCGCGGCGATTCCAAAGTACAGAACAAGCACTGGATTATGCACACGAGTTTGGCTACCCCGTCGCCCTCAAGGCAGACAATTCCATTCTGCGACACCGCCTGGATCTTGGCGGGGTCCGTCTGAATATCGAAACCCCAGAAGCACTGCGTGCCAATATTGAGTCGATGCGTGAAGTGCTGGCCCCATATGGTTCCCCATCGATCGAAATTCAAGCGATGGCACCGGCGGGACAGGGTTGTATCGTCGCGGCCGTGGAAGACCCGCTCGTTGGTCCGGTGCTGTCCTTCGGTATTTCGGGGGATGCGGTAGAGTTGCTCGACGATTGGGTGCATGTGGTGCCACCGCTATCTGACCAGGATTTGGAACGTCTCATCCGGACCCCGCAAGCATCAGCTAAACTATTTGGTTACGGTGACATTCCAGCGGTAGATACCGAGGGCATAAAAGACCTTCTGGCACGTGTGTCACAGCTCAAAGACGACCTGCCACAGGTTGCACGGTTGCGTTTCAACCCTCTCCTCGCCGCGTCGAGTGCCACCACCGTACTCAAAGCTGAAATTTATATTGCAAATGCTGCCGTGCGAACGGATTCAGCACGTCGCGCGTTACTGACTCACTAGTGAAAAAGGACGAGAACCCATTAAGATGTCACAGCCCGTACTGCCAACCGAGTTGGCCCTCGATATTGAACGTGCAGGGTTCTACCCACAGCTTGTTGCCGACGTCATGGTTCAACAGTTAGGTGATCGTGAGATCCTATCGCACTATGTGCACGTCGAAACGCACTTTGGATATGACGATCTGCATCGTCATATCACCGTATTGGTACTAGCTTCCGGCAACGTCCTTGCCGCATTGCATTTAAACGACCTCCAAGATGAGGTCCCAGGCGGACCGCCACGAGCTTCGGTAGCCACCGAGATCGTGCCACTGTCAAAAATCGGCTCCTGCGTCGTGACGACCGGATATGATAACCCCCAACATTACGAACCAGGCGAAGCTCCGTCGGAAGTCACCCTCGTGTTGAGCTGGGCCGGTGGTGCGCGCATGGAGTTTGTCCCCAACCTCTGTGATGACCCAGACTGCGACGCCGATCATGGTTATATGGGCACCCGCATCACAGAAGATTTAGTACTACGCATTGCTGGCAAGGCTGACGGACAGCAAGCAGTCAACAAAGCCCTCGCCTTTAGCCGAACCTTGCGTGATGCGATACTCGAGAATGCCACATGACAATGGCCGTTCCTCCCGGATACAACCAACAACGCAACCTGACGCATGTTCTGCCATCAATGGCCGCAAGTCTGGGCGCAAACATCCCCAATACATTGGATCTCCCACGGGCTAACGCTGCTATTTTGCTGCTTGTCGACGGTCTGGGACTGGAGCAACTAGAACAGTATGCAGCACATGCGCCGTGTATGCGTAGCGTGATGCAGAAACAATCTGCGGCACAAACCGAAATGTCGTCGGTGTTTCCATCAACGACCGCTGCTGGCTTGTCATCTCTGGGTACGGGATTAGCACCGGGTGAACACGGTTTAGTCGGCTACGATGTCTACGATCCGGATCGAGACGTGGTGATAAACCAACTAGGTGGTTGGGATGAACGGACCGACCCGGATCTTTGGCAACCGAATCTCACGGTTTTTGAAGCGCTCAATGCACAGCGCGAGTCCGGACAACACCAGATTGCGCCGGTGGCCGTATCGCTATCGGCTTTTGAAACATCAGCGTTGACCAGAGCATCGCTGCAGGGGCCCCGGTTTGTTGGCGAGAACCACCTCGCGAAGCGCTTCAACCGGGCCGCTGCTGAAGCACAACAACCAGGTGCTTTGGTCTATTTGTATGTGAATGAGCTTGATAAAGCAGGGCATCAGTATGGTCCGGGGTCGAGTCAGTGGTTGGAAGTATTAGAGGAAATTGACTCCAACATGAAACGCATGACACGAAAATTACCTGCTGGCACGCTGGCTGCTCTGACCGCAGATCACGGCATGGTGCACATTGAAGAAGACCATCGCATTGATTATTCCCAGGATGCAGAGTTGATAGCCAACGTGGCGCATACAGCGGGTGAACCGCGCATGGTTCAACTACATTTTGAACTTGAGGCATCAGAGTCGGAGAGGGCCAAGACCCACGAAGAGTGGACGAAACGATTTGGTGACCGGGCTTGGATTGTCACACGAAACGAAGCCATTGCTGCAGGGTGGTTTGGTTCAGTTGATGACCGTGTCCGACCACGCATCGGCGACCTTATTGTCGCAAGCCATGCGCCTATCGCGCTGTATGATGCGCGTCGGGCGGCCCCTCAGAGTTTCGCTATGGTTGGACATCATGGCGCACCAACGCCCAGCGAGGTCCGGGTACCATGGCTACTGTTTCGCCAGCCTTAAGCCCTAGGTATCTTTTCGAGTCCCGAAGATAATTTCGTCCCAGCTTGGCACCGTGGGACGTCGACGAGACTTGCCAGATGGCTCAGTAGTCTTGAGTGCTTCTGCGGTGTCCTCGTCTCCCATATCGTCGAAAACATCAGTCTGGCCTTCTAGCTGCTGGTCTGTCGACTCGTCATCCTGTTCAGAGTCATCAGCTTCGAAGTGGCCCGCAACGACTTCTTGGCCATTCCAGCGTGCAGGGTCGTCAGCATCCTCATCAGACCACGCGATTTCGATTTCGGTGGTCCAATCCGACATCTCTTGGTCATCGGTAGCCACATCGTCTTCGTCGTGAGATACCACGAGTTTTGGACGCTGTAGTGTAGCCGGTTCCTCGTCCCGGGTGATCATGGCGGCCAACTCGTCATCCGACTCTTCATCTACGCCTAGGCGTTGTCCACGCCGAGCCTGTAATACATCCAACAGCTCTTCGTGCGACTCATGATCGGCGTGCTGTTGGGAATCGCTCGCTGAGCTGTCAGACTCGACGTTATACGGCGCGTCAGTCACCGTGCTGAGACGGTTGCGAGGTGTCGTGGCTGCTACTGGAGAGTCGGCAGGGCCGAATTCACTGAGCACTTGCGCCCAACGGTTGGCGTTCTCTAGATGCTGCGATTGCAGTTTGTATGTCCATAACGCCGGGGGAGGATCGCCAATGGAAGAATCTCCGAGCCCCTGGATGGAGAAGTTCGCAGAAATAGTCCAGAGTGCCGAGTCAGTTTCACGCCAAGCATCCCATTCGACTGTTTCAGGATCAAGGCCCATGGCTTCTAGCCGGTGGGCTACCATTTCTCCTAAAAGTGCAGGGTCATCGCCAAACACTGATTCATAAGCATGATTACCTAATTGGGGTGCTGCGACCTCTAATTCTTGCGCCTGCCGTGCAATCCAATCACGTTCGGCCACAATAGGGGTTGCATAGACTTCTAATCTCTCGCGATTCACGTCGTGGTGAACGGCTAACTCATCGATCGTGGCACCGGCACGCAACATTGCTTGAATTTCACGTGGCGAGAGTTCTTCGGCGGCTTCATCCGCTGCTGCAGCCGAAGGTCGACCGATTGGGCGCGTCGCGGCGTTTCGTAGCGCGTCGGTAATTGGTAGATAGAATTCTTCACCGTCGCTGGTGGACAAGACGAGCTCGTCGCCGTTGTCGGCTACTCCTACTAACCGAAGCCGACGAGCGGATTCGTGCGTGATAGATGAACCCATGCAAGGCCTCCGAACATATACTGCTTCTTTGTGAACTCTGCCATGCAAGCCTGACAAAAGGTCGGAATTACACCGGTGTGGCGCGGATTTATAGCGTCATCTCAGCCACATATCTATCAGCCATAACTTCAGACTTGCATTGTAGGCGGCAATAAGGTTAGATCACCACGAAAACATGAGTCGGAATCCGCCCAAGGTGAATCTGACTCACAGATCTGAGCCTTCGTGATAAAACGTAGATCAGCATCTGAACATATGCATCAAAACATGATGTGACAACCTACCGAATGCGAGATTCATGGCTACGGACTACGACGCCCCCCGCAAGAACGATGACGAACTTCGCGAGGACTCCATCGAGGAACTGCAGAACCGTCGGACTGACACCCAGTCCGCTGCAGTTGACGAGGATGAGGCCGAAGCCGCGGAAGGATTTGAACTTCCTGGCGCGGACCTCTCCGATGAAGAACTCCAAGTGACCGTTCTGCCGGCGCAGCAAGATGAATTCACGTGTGCCTCCTGCTTCCTGGTACGCCACCGTTCCCAGGTCGCGATGGAAGAAGACGGCATGCTTTACTGCACGGACTGCATGGGCTAAAAGTTGTGCGCCGTCCACACGGCGTGCACTGACGTAAAATCACAAAAAATAACACCAAAGGGGCCTTGCCGTGTGATCACGGTTGCCCCTTTGACTTATTTAACAACAAATTGTGTGACTATTGTTCTTGCTGCCGCTGTTCGGCTTCGAGCTGTTCACGCTCAGCATCAATGAGCCACTGCGGAATATCTTCATCGTCTTTGACTTCCGGATCTTCTGGGGTGAACATGGAGCCGCCCAGGGCTTCGGTCAGCGCTTCGGGATGGGAAGTTGAGGTCAACCAGTACGGTGTGCGATCTTGACGATCTTCAATTTGAATTCGCACAACCGATTTGATCCAGCTGCGCAAATGGAGAAATGCTAGGCCGTGAAGGTTTGGGCCGCGTTGTTCAAAGGCATCATCTCCACGGTAGCCAGTCACAGTCCCAACGTGTTCGCGTGCAATGGTGGCGCGTCCGACCTGTACATGCGTGGTAGATACGGTGATATCGGTGGTCGAGGACAATAATATCAACACGGTGACCAGCGCTAAGACGACGCCCGAACCAATACCCCAACCGGTTCCGAAGGGAGCCAACGTGAGCCAGCCAATCCCAGCGGCAATAAGCACGATAAGCCACATAGGCCAGGTAGGTCGCAGTGTCTCCTGGTATACAATCGGTGAGCCGCCGGGCCCAATTCGCGTGTCAGCATTTTCAGTCATGACTCCCAGCCTACAGCGCGAGTTGATGTTGCCACCATTTTGGGTATTCCCCGTTGCTGGTCGCTAGACTAAGAGCCGGCACTACTGATATAGAACCAGGAGAAGGCGCGAGATGTCAGACGGACAATCTACAGACGAGCAGTCGCCGCATCAGCTCACCATAGAAGTGACGATGCTGGATGCGGAGCTGAACGCGCCAGAATACGCGCTGCCAGGCGATGCAGGGGCAGACCTCGTCACGACCATCGATGTCACCCTGCATCCCGGACAACGCCAACTTGTCCCAAGCGGCGTGGCCATGGCGATTCCCAACGGCTTTGCCGCATTTGTACATCCACGTTCTGGGCTAGCAGTGCGCGCCGGGCTGAGTGTGGTGAACGCGCCCGGTACGATCGATGCAGGGTACCGCGGCGAAATCAAAGTGCCCCTCATTAATCTTGATCCCACTGAAACGATTCAACTGCGGCGTGGCGAACGTATCGCACAGTTGGTGATCCAGCCTGTGTACCAAGCGAACTTTGTGGACGTTGACGAACTGCCGGAGACCGCACGCAACGATGGTGGCTTTGGTTCCACCGGAGGCTTTAGCACACGGCAGTAGTTCGTCGGATTTTCGTAATCTAAAGGAGAGTTTTTCACGATGCTTTTTGGACGCAATAGAAACGTTCAAGCCGAAACAGTCGTTTTGCCCGAGCACCTGCGGGATGATGATGACGTCCCAGCTGCTGATGAGCGTCCAGAAGGTCCCTTCGATATCCTCGAAGTAGAGTCCAGAGACTTCAGCAAAGGCTATATGGACCTCGGAGCCATCAAAGTGCCGATGCGCAAAAAGGTTTCATACCGTCTGGAGCAAGAACAGGCAAAGCAAAAAGTCTTCGCGGTCTCAGCCGTACACGAAAACTCAACACTACAGATTCAAGCGTTTGCCGCACCTCGTTCAGGTGGTCAATGGGACGAGATTCGCCAAGAAATGTACGATCAGAATAAGACCGCAAAAGGTGCCGGCGTCACCATCGAAGAAGGGGAATTTGGTGATGAATTGCTCATTCGCATCCCAGCCGAGCTGCCCGACGGACGCAAGGGTGAACGCATTGCTCGGTTCTTAGGCATTGATGGGCCACGGTGGATGATTCGTGCGATGATCATGGGCAAAGCGGCGCTGAACAAAAACGAAGCCGGCATGCTCTATGAGATTCTAAAAAATACGGTCATCGATCGCGGTGACGCGCCCCTGCCGGCTCGCCAAATGTTGGAACTGACCCCGCCTGAAAACGTCCAAGCAGCGATGCGAGAAGCCGCTGCACGACGTCGCCAAGAAGCGAAGCAGGCACGGACAAAACCTGAGTAATACACCGGCTAGGAAATGCAGTCCAAAGCCGAACCAGAAACGAGCATCCTATTGAGCAGCGCTGACGACCACCCCGAACACGACGACCAACTTCAACAGGTAGCGAAACGTCTTGCCGGCCAAACTTCAGTGACCTCGACTGGAGACCTTGACCTACTGGGTTCGGTTGGTGGAATACGGGGCATCGCTGAAGCGATAGTACCGGCATTGGTATTCTTGGTGACCTTTATTGTCACAACCGACGTGTGGGCATCAGCCATTTTGGCGGTTGGACTTGCTGCACTGGCCAGCGTGCTACGACTCATTCAGCGCCAGCCAATGACCCAAGCGCTGGCAGGTGTCATTGGTGTGGCCGTCTCGGCTGGCGTCGCGCTAATGCAAGATGATGCCCGTGGATACTATGTGATCGGGTTTTATATCTCTGCGGCCTACGGTCTCGCTTTTGCCCTCTCGATGGCAGTTAAATGGCCTATCATGGGCCTGATCTATGGCTGGATTCGCGGTGAGGGAGTCAGCTGGCAGAAGCAACCTTATCGACGAAAAAAGTACCAAATAGCCACGTTGTTGATGGTACTGGTGTTCGCTGCTCGGCTCGTCGTGCAACTTCCCATGTATTGGGCTGATGATGTCGTTGCCCTGGGTACAGCACGATTAGTTATGGGCGTACCGTTATATGCGCTGGTGCTGTGGTTTGGTTGGCTCGTGTCACGTCCGGCAAATGCCCGTCTACGTGTTGACCCGAAGAGTTCAGATGACGACGCCCCTGTGCATGAAGAAGAAATAGACCCAAGAATATGACACTTCGCTACACAGTGATACATCACACTAGGTGGGCGACTAATATAGTGGGAAAGACATTGATAACTGAATTAAGCGTGAAAATCGGTTTGCCGAGTTTCACACGGAAACCACACTCACTACACAACTTGAAGCAGGCCGATCAATGACAAGCACAGATGCACAAACTGCCGCGCACCTGGCGGAGCAGGACAAAGATGCGGGTGAAATTCTCACATTAGAAGTCGGTGCGATGGCTCACGGCGGACATTGCGTGGCACGCCATGACGGACGCGTCATTTTCGTGCGGCATGCCATCCCCGGGGAAATTGTCAATGCTGCTGTGACCGCTGGAGGGGAGGACGCTCGCTTCTGGCGGGCCGACACGGTTTCTGTGGTGCGGCCGTCTGAGTTTCGCCGTTCCCATCAGTGGAAGCTGGCCGATTCTATTCGGGCACACGCCTCTGGGCGCCATCCCGTTGGTGGTGCAGAATTCGGGCACATCACCTTGGAACACCAACGTCGGCTCAAAGCGCAGGTTTTTCGTGACACCATGACACGGATTGGCCAGCTCAACGTTGAAGCACAAGTCGTCGGTGTTGCTGAAGACGAACCAACTGGGCTGCACTGGCGCACACGAAACGCCTTCTCAGTAACCTCTTCGGGACGATTGGCCATGAACGTGCATCGGTCAGCCACAGTGGTCCCTGTGCGCAATATTCCGCTGGGCGTTCGTCAACTGGATGCACTACAACTCTGGGATATCGATTTCTCCGGGGCAGGACGGGTTGAAGTAGCCACGCCTGGCCATGGCGAGGAAGTGCTCGTCGTGATCTTCCCGTTAGACGCGGTAGCTGCCAATAAGAAACTTCTTGAGCAGCATATTGGCCAGTGGCGCAAGCGTCTCATCCATTTGCCTTCGAAGGTTTCTGTTGTAGTGGGGCTCCGTTCTCAGCAGTTTGGACCCCTCGAGATGATACGTCTGCGCGGACGAACCTGGCTCAATGAGGTAGTCGAAACCGAGAAATACGGTTCCCACACGTTCCGCATTTCCGGAGACGGCTTCTGGCAGGTTCACCGAGACGCTCCCGAAACCCTTGTTAACGCCGTGATGGACGCACTCGACGTACAACCCGGCCAGGTCATCGCGGATCTCTACGGGGGAGCCGGTCTGTTTTCGAAGTTCATCGCAGACGGAGTTGGTGAAGACGGGGTCGTGTTGTCCGTGGAAGCTTCACCCGGTGCTTCGCGCGATGCCCGCAAAAATTTGCACGATACAAAGCAAGCCTTCGTAATCAATGGGCTGACCGACCGCATTCTTGGTTCATGGGTACAACGTCCCCACGCGCCGATTGCGAAAGGTGGCCTCGCTGATCAACGAGTGGACTCGGTCGTACTCGACCCGCCTCGGGCAGGCGCAGGCCGAGCTACAATTACTCGGATTCACCAGTTGGCAGCGGAGAAAATCGTGTACGTATCGTGTGATCCCGCATCGTTTGCACGAGACACGAAATGGCTGGTCGAACACGGCTGGGAGATTGAAGAATCTACCATTTACGATCTGTTTCCAGACACCTTCCATATGGAGATGGTTACCACATTTCGCCCCTCAGCCGCGCTGAGACAATCACGCAATGACGCGTAACCCGCGTTAGAATAAAAGCCACGCCGCCCACGCATGCGTTGACCGGGCTGGGCGGTTCGCACCGGCAGTGCCCTGGCGCGTCACTTGCATGCGTTGAGCGACACGACTTACACAGGACAATGGAATCGCCCCCGTGGGCGGGAAAAGAGGAGTCCACTGTGACTACAGTTGATAGCTTCGGTTCCAAAGGCGTCTTAGACGTTGATGGTGCTGAATACGAAATTTTTCGGCTCAACAAGGTTGAAGGATCTGAGAACCTTCCTTTCTCATTAAAGGTTCTACTAGAGAACTTGCTCCGCACAGAAGACGGTGAAAACATCACCAAGGAGCAGATCCAGTCGCTAGCAAACTGGGATCATGCTGCTCAGCCACATACTGAAATTCAGTTCACCCCGGCCCGTGTTCTCATGCAAGACTTCACCGGTGTGCCGTGTGTTGTCGACTTGGCCACCATGCGCGAAGCCATTACGGACCTCGGTGGCGACGCAGAACTGGTGAACCCGTTAGCGCCAGCCGAACTGGTCATCGACCACTCGGTGCAAATTGACCACTTCGGAACACCAGACGCTGTCGAACGCAACGTTGAAATCGAATACCAACGCAACGGCGAACGCTACCAGTTCCTGCGCTGGGGCCAGACCGCATTTGATGACTTCAAAGTTGTTCCTCCGGGCATGGGTATTGTCCACCAGGTCAACATCGAATACCTAGCACGCACCGTGATGACTCGCGAAGTCAACGGCGTGCTGCGCGCCTACCCAGATACCTGTGTTGGTACGGACTCCCACACCACCATGGTCAACGGGCTTGGCGTCCTCGGGTGGGGCGTCGGCGGTATCGAAGCTGAAGCCGCCATGCTTGGCCAGCCCGTCTCCATGCTCGTGCCACGCGTCGTTGGATTTAAACTGACCGGTCAAATTCCGTCCGGTGCCACGGCAACTGACGTGGTGCTCACCATCACAGAAATGCTGCGTGAACACGGCGTTGTTGGGAAATTTGTCGAGTTCTACGGTGAAGGCGTGGGCTCAGTGCCCCTGGCAAACCGTGCAACGATCGGCAACATGTCCCCAGAGTTCGGCTCCACTGCTGCCATGTTCCCGATCGACCAGGTGACGCTGGATTACCTGCGTTTGACTGGCCGCTCCGAAGAGAACATCAAACTTGTTGAGGCCTACTCCAAAGAACAGGGACTGTGGCACGATCCAGCCAACGAAGTCAACTACTCCGAGTACATGGAACTGGACCTGTCCAGTGTTGTGCCATCGATCTCGGGCCCACGTCGTCCACAAGACCGCATCATTCTTGACGATTCGAAGGATCAGTTCCGCAAGGACATCCACGATTTCGCCGATACTGATGAAGTCGGAGTCGGACGTCCATCCCGTAGCGCAGATGTTGCACTTGACGACGGACGCGAATTCGAACTGGATCACGGTAAAGTTGCGATCGCTTCGATCACCTCGTGCACCAACACCTCGAACCCATCGGTCATGATGGCGGCTGCCGTGCTGGCACGCAACGCCGTCGATAAGGGCCTCACCTCGAAACCATGGGTCAAAACCTCCGTTGCCCCAGGTTCACGCGTGGTTACCGAATACTACGAGAAATCCGGTTTGATTCCACACCTCGAGGAACTTGGTTTCTCCATCGTGGGTTACGGTTGCACCACCTGTATCGGTAACTCCGGTCCACTGGATCCAAAGATCTCAGAAGCCGTCAACGATAACGATTTGGCTGTCACCTCGGTGCTCTCCGGTAACCGGAACTTCGAAGGCCGCATTAACCCTGACGTCAAGATGAACTACTTGGCATCGCCGCCACTGGTCGTTGCATACGCCCTGGCCGGCACCATGGACTTCGACTTCGAAAACGAGCCACTTGGTCAAGACAGCGCAGGAAACGACATCTTCCTGTCTGAGATCTGGCCAGATCCAACCGAAGTACAGCAGATCATCGATCGCTCGATCGACACTGACATGTTCAATGAAGAATACTCGACTATCTTCGATGGTGACCATCGTTGGCAGGAACTGGACACACCGAAAGGCAAGACCTTCCAGTGGGATCCAGAATCCACCTACGTACGGAAACCGCCGTACTTCGAGGGCATGACGCTTGAGCCAGAACCTGTTGAAGACGTAGCAGGTGCACGCGTGCTCCTGAAACTGGGCGATTCGGTCACCACCGACCACATTTCGCCAGCAGGCGCGTTCAAATCGGATACACCAGCCGGCAAGTACCTGCTCGAGAACGGCGTTGCTCGGAAAGACTTCAACTCCTACGGCTCACGTCGTGGTAACCACGAAGTCATGATCCGCGGTACCTTCGCGAACATTCGTATCCGCAACCAGATGCTGGACGGAGTCGAAGGTGGCTTCACCCGCGACTTCACTCAAGATGGTGCACCACAAGCATATGTCTATGATGCCGCTATGAACTACCAGCAAGAAGGCACGCCGCTCGTCGTGCTTGGCGGTAAAGAATACGGTTCCGGTTCATCCCGTGACTGGGCTGCCAAAGGCACCGCACTGTTGGGCATCAAAGCCGTCATCACCGAATCATTTGAGCGGATCCACCGTTCAAACCTCATCGGTATGGGCGTCCTACCTCTGGAATTCCCACAGGGCGAGTCCGCAGATTCACTTGGGCTCAACGGATCTGAAATTTTCGACATTTCCGGCATCACCGAACTGAACAACGGTACCACTCCAAAGAGTGTTCACGTGACAGCGACGAAGGAAGATGGCACCAAGGTTGAATTCGACGCCAACGTGCGCATCGACACCCCTGGTGAAGCTGACTACTACCGCAACGGTGGTATTCTGCAGTTCGTCTTGCGTCAGATGGCTGATCGCACAAAATAAAGGTATAGCACCTGAACGTCAACATGCTTGACGTGATGATGGCCCGAGACCCGACCACTGGGTTTCGGGCCATCAAGCGTTTAAAGCCGTTTCGCGTGGTACTTCATCGGTAGTATCGTAGACAAGTATTTTCACTACCTGTCCCGCATTCACAAAGGATCACCGTGAGCATTGTCCGCATGTACCATATTCCCGACGACGCACCTCGTCCCACACACTACCGAGAAGCATGGTGGGATGATGACACGTCAGAGTTCGTGGTGCATCACGGAAAAGTCGGAGAATCCGGCACAACCACGGTGGAACGCATGGCGGATTCAGACGAAGCCGAGGCGCTACTGGAGTCGTTCGCAGTACAGAACACAGCCGATGGCTACGTGGATGCGCACGACATCGAACATGAGCCCTTCACGGTGTCGGTCAAACTCAAAGGTTCCTCGCCTACGACGGTCGAGGAAACCAACGCCGAAAAGTTTGCCATTGAGTACACGGCGCTCCTTGCTTGGCGGGGGATCGGCGCCGTCGAGGATTGGGACGCCGCATCCGATGAGGGCCTCTTCCGATTCCAGGTCAATGCTGTGCACCGGAACAAGGCTATGAAATTTGCCGGTGAGGCGTTGAAGAAGACCGAATTTCGAGTCGACCGGATGAAGGTGGAAAGGAACTAATCTTGCAGTACCGTCGTGTTGGTCATTCCGGACTGGTGGTATCCGCAGTGGGCTTCGGATGCAATAATTTAGGACGCCCCAAAACCGCAACAGAAACCGCTGATGGGGCGTTTCGGGTCGTGCAGGCAGCGGTAGATGCGGGCATCACGTTTTTCGACACCGCAGATACCTACGGCAAAACCCAGGGTCTATCTGAGCACTATTTGGGTCAAGCACTGAAACCAGTGCGAGACAATGTCGTGATTGGTACCAAATTTGGTATGGATATGGCAGGAGCAAACGGTCCCGACTTCGGCGCGCGAGGCTCTCGCCGGTACATTATCTCGGCTGTTGAAGCATCATTGCGTCGCCTTGACACCGACTATATTGATCTATTGCAGTACCACACCCCTGATGTCCATACGCCGATCGATGAGACACTTTCGGCACTGGATCAGCTCATAGCCGATGGCAAAGTTCGCTACATTGGCCATTCCAATTTTGCTGGCTGGCAGATCGCTCAGGCCGAGTACGTTGCCCGGCAGTTGGGAGCGCAGCGCTTCATTTCTGCTCAAAATCATTACAACCTCATGGACCGTCGTGCCGAACTAGAAGTGCTTCCCGCGGCTCGGGAGTTTGGCCTAGGAGTCTTCCCATACTTCCCGCTCAATAACGGGTTGTTGACAGGAAAATACACTGCCAAGGGCGGTCCGGCAGAGGCCAGACTCTCGCATGTGCGCCAGCATATGGTGGCAGAAGCAGACTGGGAACAGCTCGACAGCTTTGCCTCATTTGCTCGGGCGCGGGGTATCAGTGAAGTCGATGTGGCATTCGGTTGGCTAGCTGCCCAACAACCGATTGCATCGGTTATTGCCGGTGCAACTCGTGTCGACCAAGTACATCAAAATGCCGTCTCCCTCGACTATCAGCTCACACACGAGGATCTATCGATCCTCGATGAGATTTTTCTACCAACACAGAAAGTCGCACTGTACTAATCGGCGATTTCTCGAAAGCAGTCAGCCATCCATATATTCGTTGATATCTCCATCACCACCCTCGCGCTTGTCCTCGTAGTCTTCATGGGGTGGTCAGTCTGGAGTCTTAGTCATTCTCCGTTAAACGGTACCCAACGGATTGTTTGGGTACTTGCCATACTCATTCTGCCGGGTGTTGGCTCGTTTGCCTGGTGGTGGTGGATCAAACGACACTACCCTCGCAGAAAAGCCGAAGATCCAGAATGGGATCCGGCAGCCAACAAATACTCACGTCAGTCTGCGGGTAGGCCAAGGCCAAGCCGGGGACGGTATAAACATCCCGGCGACTAGCGGCAACCGTTAGGCTTCGGCGACCTCAACGAGAACCCAACCGTTTTCTATTGCGGTTTGATGACGGGTGAGTGGTCGTTGGGCCGGCCCGGCCACAGCTTCACCGGTCAACTTGTCATAATTGGACGCGTGGCAGGGACAGATGAACGGCCCGGAGGGATCTTCAGCATTTGCTCCGACAACGCAGCCCTGGTGGGTGCACACCGCTGAATAAGCGTGAATCGTATCGGTGGTCTCACGATGCAATAGCACTTGATCGGCACCGACCACCAATTGGATCGATGCTCCTACCGCGAGGCTGTCGAGTTCTACCGCTTCAGTGAACACTCCACCCGAGAAGGTTTCTTGTTCGGGGCCTGTAGAGCAGGCAGCCAATGTGAACGCTGCGGTGGCGGCTCCGCCTGCTGTGAGAAAGGTGCGTCTAGACGGGGTGTTTCGACAGCAGCTCATCGCGAGTTTGTCACCATCTTGTTCGTTTCCGCAGCATCCGGCTGCATTCGAGTAAAAGGCTATTTTTCTAGCGGATCAGGATCCAGTAGGGCCACGGTGATGACCGCAGACGCTGCCTGAATTTGCCATGGCCTGGCACCAAGATCCTTGAGGCGACGTTCGACTGACTCCGGTGTGATCGGTTCCGGTGGACGCCAACATATTTCTCGTAATGTCTCAGGCAAGAGCAAGTTTTCCAACGGGATGCTTTGCTCCTGGGCGATTCGGCTCAGCCGGGCGCGGCAGGTCTGTAGCCTTCGCGCAGCCAGCGGTTCCTTCTCGCGCCATGCTTTCACCGCGGGCGGGGATTGCGATGAAGCCCGCATGGGCGGTAACTTGTCGGGATCGTTCGCCATCTTGATCCCGTCTTGAATAGCTTGCAGCCAGCGTCGCGCATCCCGCGATGCCGCTTTCCTGCGCATTCTCGGGATTTTCATGAGCTGCGGAACGGTGCGGGGCTGAGCCTTGGCGGCGGCCACGAGGGAACGGTCATTGAGTAACTTGGCTGGGGGCAGATCGCGTGACTTCGCAAGCTTTTCGCGAGTCGTCCACAAGGATTTCACGATGGCTAACGTGCTGCGATCGGTCACCTCGTGAATTCCAGACGTCTTACGCCACGGATCTTTCCGTGGCGGCTTGAGCGGTCGGTTCAACAGCGAATGGAATTCTTCATAAGCGATCTCAAGCTTATGCTCGTCTGCAAGCTCTTGTTGCATTGCAGCCCGGAGCTCGTGCAACAGTTCAACATCAAGTGCCGCGTAGTTCCGCATATCCTCGGTCAATGGGCGGACTGACCAGTCGGCGGCCGAATGTTCTTTTGCCAGGCTGACATTGAGCTTGTGTTCTAGCAGAGCAGATAAGCTTACGCGCTGGTAGCCCAAGAGTCTGCCAGCGAGCTCGGTATCAAAGAGACGATCTGGCCAGAGACCGGCTTGGCGAAGCGACGGGAGATCCTGAATAGCAGCGTGCAGAATCCATTCCACGCCGGATAATGCGTCTTGAATAGGATCTAAGTTGTCCAGCGATTCGGCATCGATGAGCCAAATTGTGTCACCTTCGCGTTTGAGCTGAATGAGGAAGGCTCGTTGGCCATAGCGGTACCCACTTGCGCGTTCGGTATCCACGGCGACAGCACCCGTTCCTTGACGCAGTTTGTCAGCAACGTGTTGTAACTGTGCCTCAGTATCAATAACCGGCGGAATCCCACCTTGCGGTTCTTCGAGGAGAATTGGCTCGGTATCGCGATCTGTAGACTGCGATGTGCCTTGGAGACGTTTCGGATCCTCGAAATCATCTGCGGTGAGATGCACGCTTGCGATCGTTATTTCCTTTGTTGTACTGGGCTGAGCGGAACTACACCCTCTGAGATGGGTGGCAAACCGGCGAACGTGCACACCATAGCGCTCCAAGCAGTGAGATGTCTATCTAGGTTGTCGCCGGCAGGCGTCCAAGAGGCGCGCAATTCCAAATCTATTGTTTCGACTCGCTGGTCCAGCATGCCGAAGCCTTTGGACAGCACACGGGTCGCGGTACCACCGGGTTGGCGGTACGTAGCATCTGCTTCGTCGAGGGCCTCAACCATCCACGTCCATGCGACTTCTGAAACCAATGGATCATCGCCGAGATCTGCTTCCAAACTCGTACGAATGTACGTGACGATCCGGAAGTTGCCATCCCAGACATCGGAATATTCGTCGTCATACAACAGAATGAAGCGTCCCACGGCCAACGCCTCTCCCTGGCCGTCCGTAATCTCAGCGGCCATCGCCACAGCGTAGGGCGCTAATTTCGCTGGTGCGAGCACCTCGGTGAGTTCAACCTCGTCGCGCGTGACGGCCTGCCGCAGCTGGTCCAAAGCGACCCTGAAAGTCTGCGGCGCGGCGTGCAAGGCTTGCGCATGAGATTGTTGTGGATTCACACTCTTAGGTTAAACCCGTACTTGAAGGATTCGGTGGCGGCGCGCCGCAATCCCAGCAGGACCAAATTAATTGTCAGATTTTGTCAAATCCAGGCTGAGCGAATTGAGGCAATAGCGCAGATCAGTTGGTGTATCGAAGCCTTCACCAGCAAAAACATGGCCCAAGTGCGACTCACAATTCGCGCAACGCACCTCGACACGCGTCATGCCCATGGATTGATCTTCGACATATCGAATTTGGTCATTATCTGTCGGTGCGTAGAAGGATGGCCAACCGCAGCGAGCATCGAATTTCGTGTCTGAGGAGAAGAGCTCGGTGCCGCAGGCACGGCAGGAATAGGTACCTGCCAACTCGGTGTCCCAGTATTCTCCGGTGTATGGTCGTTCGGTGCCAGCTTGGCGCAGAATCTGAAACGCTTCATCGCTGAGGCGCTCTTTCCACTGCTGGTCTGACAGTGACAGAGCCTCTTCACGAGGCATTGGCTGGTTAGTGGCGCGGGCTGATTCTGAGGAACTTGTCATGGGCCCAACATATCGTGAATCCCTCGGTGTCGGCCAGAGATTTGCCTGACTGCAAAACGAGCATATGCGATCAGGGGAAAGTGTTTGCAACACTGGCGAAATAGGCTGATTCGGGTCAGAATGTATTCATGGGTGATGCCAACCAGCGCAACTTCGTCCGAACGCCACTTTGGAGAACTCAAAGTCGTCCAGCAAAACGTACGGTACGCTGGTCGGCCATCGGTGCTATCACCGGTGCTTTAGCAGGCACAGCACTTGCCACGATACCGACGTTAGCCTCAATTTTTGCTCGCACCGTGGTAACCCCCGATCCTCATCCTGCAGAAGACGTGAGGATCTACAGATACAGCCAAGGAGCCGGGCCTCAAGGTGAAGATCTGCTCGAGTTAGCCATGACCAGTCATACGACCGTCCAGGGTAGCTACGCGCTAGTATTTCACGACGGACAGGGAGTGGCTCGAATCGGTGAAATCGTAGCAACGCATCGCCGAAAGCAGAGCATTACCCGAGTGGTCGAAGAAATTTACAGCGGCGATCTTTCAACTGCCGTTCGGGGCCGGTGGGCTGGCTTTGTGTGGCCAAGCCCGGCAGAAGCAGGATATGCGTATGAGGACGTCTTAATCTCTGTGGATGACGGCCTTGCCCCGGCATGGTTCATCCCACCGGTTCGACACACAGACCACGCTGACATTTGGCTGATTACCGTGCACGGACGGGGATCGAAACGCAACGAAGGTCTTCGCATGATGGGTGTTGCCCAACGCATGGGGATGCCCGGTTTGCTCGTGTCGTATCGAAATGACGGAGAGGCCCCCGATGCTCGAGATCGCAAGTATGGCTTGGGCGCAACAGAATGGCCAGATATTGAGGCTGCCATCTTGTACGCGCTGAACCACGGTGCGAAATCGGTCGTCTTGGCAGGATACTCCATGGGTGGAGCCGTCAGCTTGCAAGCCGTCCACCACTCAACCTTGGCTCAGTACGTCTGCGGACTGGTGCTCGTGGGTCCAGTGATCGATTGGATGGATGTGTTGCGCCACCAGGCAGAAGTGAACCGTCTGCCAAACAGCGCTGGCAGACTCGGGCAGTGGCTGATTGAATCCACGTGGGGAAAGACGATTACGGGATTAGCTTCACCGGTAGATCTGCGTCGACTTGATTGGGTCACTCGGTCATCTGACCTCACCCATCCGATGTTGATCTTGCATTCGGAAGACGACGACTTTGTGCCCATTGGGCCATCAATAAAGTTGGCGACAAAGAACCGTCGCTTGGTGAATCTTGTACGCTTCAAAGATGCTCGTCACACGCGTGAGTGGAACGTGGATCCTGGACGATTCGAATCGGCCGTATTGACATGGCTGCACGTATTACTGACTGGTGCCGGGCACCAGCGATTAAGCCTGTCAGGGCCCAAGACTGCTGAATAATAGGCAAGCGCTTATAATAAGGGCAGTCAGTTTTACGCTAACGTCCGTGGTAGTACGCGGGGGAGGAGCTATATACAGTGGCAGGTCACTCAAAATGGCATACAACGAAGCATAAGAAAGCGGCGTTGGATGCAAAGCGCGCTAAAATGTATGCGAATCACATTAAAGCAATCGAAGTTGCAGCTCGCGCAGGGGGCGCCGACCTCCAGGGCAACCCCGGTCTTGAAATGGCTGTTGCCAAGGCGAAAAAACAGTCTGTGCCCAATGACAACATTGATCGTGCCATAAAACGTGGTGCCGGGTTGACCGGCGAAGTCGTCGATTACGCCGAGATCATGTACGAAGTACGTGGTCCCGAGGGTTCAGCGTTGCTCGTGGAATGTCTAACCGATAACCGCAACCGTGCCGCATCCGAGGTTCGTGCAACGGTGACCCGCAACGGGGGCTTTATGGCCGATCCTGGTTCGGTAGCTTTCATGTTCGAACGTCGCGGTGTGGTTCGCGTGCCTGCTGAAAACCACACAGAAGACGACATCATGATGGCTGTGATCGAAGCCGGTGCAGAAGACGTCGTGCGCTCCGGTAACGCTTTCGAAATCGTCTCTGACCCATCAGATCTACAAGACGTAGCGAAAGCCCTTGATGAAGCCGGTATCGAATATGACACTGATGAGGTCGAATACCTTGCACAGATGAAAGTCGAACTCGACACGCAAGCAGCCCAGTCGTTTATCCAACTGTGGGACGCAGTTGAAGCGCTTGATGATGTCCAACATGTATTTGCCAACGTAGAAATTTCTGCTGAAGTGCTCGACGAACTGGCATCGCAGGACGCCTAAGTGGTCAACCAAGGCGGCTCATCTCAAACATCCACAGGGTTGCGTGTATGTGCAGTGGACCCAGGTCTGACCCGTTGTGGCATTGCGGTAGTCGACATCGCCGCAAATCGGAAAGCCCGGCTCGTGGATGTGGTCGTCGTCGGTAGCCCCAGCACTGACCCAATCGGTGACAGGTTAGCGATAATTGACGCAACCATGGATGACTGGCTCGCCAAATATCAGCCAGACCATCTGGCTGTAGAGCGCATGTTTGCTCAGCACAATACGCCCACCATTATGGGGACCGCTCAGGCATCTGGCGTGGCGATTGCTGCAGCAGCCAGGAAGAACATTCCTGCGGCACTGCTGACCCCATCAGAAGTGAAAGCCGCCGTGACCGGTTCAGGTAGTGCAGATAAGAAACAAATCACAGCGATGGTCACCCGCATCCTGGGCCTTGCCACACCGCCAAAACCTGCCGATGCGGCCGATGCTATAGCAATTGCGATCGCCCACGCATGGCGAGGTGGCCTCTTCGGTCGTGGTCTGGATACCGGGAAACTCACCAGCCCCGCGAAGGCTTCGAAGTTTTCCAGCCGTCAGGGACAAGGGCATCTGACGGCTGCACAGCAACTGTGGCTTGCCGCAGAACGGCGCGCCAAGTAGGACGTCAATGTGCTAATCGACTACGGTTGCCGTAGGTTCGTTCGAGACTAGTTGGTGGTGAGAACCATCAGAGGGAGCATGCATGATCTCATCGCTGACGGGCGAAATCCAACATATCGCCATCGATAACGCCGTGATTGACGTCGGCGGTGTGGGGTATATATTTTCGGCAAGTCCCAATACTTTGTCGACGCTACGAACCAAACAACATGTCACGGTGCAAACACTGCTGCAGATACGCGATGACAATCCGGTGCTCTACGGTTTCAGCACTGCGGACGAGCGTGAGATTTTTGAGATCATGATGTCAGTATCAGGTATTGGTCCACGAACCGCGTTGGCAGTGCTCTCAATGTACGATCCCGACGAGATACGCCAATATATTGACCAGCAAGACGACAAGGCTTTCACGAAGGTCTCCGGTATCGGGCCGAAGTCTGCCCGACGGATCATCCTCGAGCTTTCTGGAAAACTTGTGCCGAGAGAAGAAACCGGGACGGCGACTGGCAAACTTGCTCAACCCCAAGGGCCCGTATGGAAAGAGCAGGTTCAGGAGGCACTAACCGGGCTGGGCTGGAACGAAAAGGATGCTGTCAAAGGCATCGATCAGACTCTAGAAGCGGAACCTGAATTAGCCGAGTCGACAGATGTTTCTGCTGCACTGCGAGCAACACTACGAAATCTCGGCGAGGGCCAGACAAGGCAACGACTCTAAACTTATGACTGAATCTGCATTTTCCTCGGACTCGAACAGTGAACGCATCGTCGCAGGTAGCGTTTCACATGAGGAACGAGAGGTCGAAGCAGCACTGCGTCCACGACATCTAGCGGACTTTGTGGGTCAGCACAGGGTGCGAAACCAACTGTCGCTGGTGTTGGAAGCCGCAAAATTGCGTGGTGCAACTGCTGACCATATTCTGCTATCCGGGCCCCCTGGTCTCGGCAAAACAACGCTGTCGATGATCGTGGCCGAAGAGATGGGAGCACCCCTACGAATTTCTTCAGGACCGGCGATCCAACACTCGGGTGATTTAGCTGCCATCTTGTCCTCCTTGACCGAAGGGGAGGTGTTGTTTCTCGACGAAATTCACCGAATGTCACGGCCCGCAGAAGAAATGTTGTATATGGCCATGGAAGACTTCCGCGTCGACATCGTCGTAGGTAAAGGCGCTGGCGCGACATCTATTCCCCTAGAGTTGCCGCCCTTTACGATCGTTGGAGCTACAACACGGGCTGGTTTGTTGCCGGGGCCCCTGCGCGACCGCTTCGGTTTCACCGGTCACCTGGACTTCTACTCCACTGACGAACTCGAAATGGTCCTACGGCGTTCCGCAGCCATGCTGGATATGCGTCTGAGCAACGAAGCATTTAGTGAAATAGCAACGCGCTCTCGTGGCACCCCACGAATCGCGAACCGGCTACTGCGTAGAGTGAGGGACTGGGCCTTAGTCAGCGGGTTACACGATGTTGATGCACGCGCTGCCGCCGCTGCGCTGGAAATGTACGAGGTCGATTCGAGAGGCCTGGATCGTCTAGACCGTTCTGTTTTAGACGCACTGTGCTCGAAATTCCATGGGGGACCGGTAGGGCTCTCCACGTTGGCGATAGCGGTCGGCGAAGAAGTTGAGACGGTCGAAACAGTGGCCGAACCATATCTCGTCCGTGAAGGATTACTCGGCCGAACGCCACGTGGACGCATCGCCATGCCTGCTGCATGGGAACACCTGGGTCTTACGCCACCGGATGATTCCGCGACACAAGGACTCTGGTCTTTGATGAATGATAGCCCGACCGGTGCAAGAAATCCGGCGGAGTCTACGCACGCGCGGCAGCATTCCGCAGTCCAAGAAGACATGGACGACATCCTCTTTACTGATGAAGGCGAATAACCGCTTTCAAGTGTGAACAGGTCAAGCTCTTGTGGGACACCAAATTCACAGTATTTTAGCGCGACCATTAGTATAGGCTCAGGCAGTATGTGTAATCCGCCGGAAATACGGCAGTTCTTTCGTGTGTGTCACTGAACGCACGAGTACGACAACAAGTTAGTTGGTAGAGGTCTAGATGACGTATAACCCAGAATTGGCCACCCTTGTCGCCCAAGCTGAAGGTGGTGGTGAACAGGGCGGTTCGAGCATGTTCATGCTGTTGATGCTCGCCGTGCTGGGACTGCTGTTCTTCATGATGATTCGACGCAGCCGCAAGGCAATGAAAACGCAGCAACAACAGCGGGCGTCCCTGGAGCCTGGTATGGACGTAATGACTACCTTTGGTCTCTACGGCACCATCATCGAAGTCGATCACGACGAAAACAAAGCCACCATGGAACTTTCACCGGGGCATTTCGCAACGATTCACCTGCAAGCCATTGGCCAGGTTGTTGAAGAAACCGAGCCAGAGTTACCAGAATCCGACATCTCGGTTGATGACGTTCCGGACTACCCAGAGCAGGCTTCCCCTGATTCTTCAGGCAACGAGTACGGTTCGGAATACAACGACCCGCGCGACGACCGCTAAGACAAGTTATCCCTCGTTGACGAACAAGAAATCGAAAGCCCGTTAACCTTATGGCGTCTAAGACCCCACAATCCCGCGCCCGGCGTACCCTGGCGTGGCTAGCGACGATCATTGTTGGCCTAGGCGCCATCTTGGGTGTCGGTGTAGCCACCAATAATTCTGATGGTGTGCCGCTGCTGGCACTCGATCTCGAGGGCGGTACCCAAATGGTGCTATCGCCAGAGACCTCCACAGGCGAAGAGATCACTTCCGAACAACTGGATCAAGCGGTCGAAATTATCCGCCAACGTGTTGATGGCTCTGGTGTATCAGAAGCAGAAGTCAATACTCAGGGTGACAATAATGTCGTGGTATCCCTGCCAGGCAGCCCGGACGAACAAACACGTGAACTGATTCAGGCTTCCGCCAACATGGAATTCCGCTCGGTTATTACCTCCGGATCCTTCACGCCAACGCCCGAGGAAGAACGGGCCGATGTTTCTGAAATTTCAGAACCAGAGGCAACTCCTGAAAATGGTTCTGACCCAAACTGGATTACTCCAGAGCTCTTTGAAGAATTTCAGGGGTACGATTGCAGCGATCCGGATGCAAATCAAATCCGGGATAATCTGCCGGCTGACGAAGCGATCATTGCCTGTGATTTCGAGATGGGTGCCAAATATATCTTGGGCCCGATGGAAATTTCCGGGGACCAGATCGACTCTGCCGACTACGGTATGGCTTCTACCCCCACGGGCGTTTCATCTAACCAGTGGGTTGTAAATATCGCGTTTGAGGAGCAAGGGTCTGAAGCGTTTCGCGAAGTCACCCAGCGTCTCACCGGGATGGAGCCCCCGCAAAATCAATTTGCCATTCTGCTCGATGGACAAATCGTATCGGCTCCAACTTCACAGGCCGTGATTCTCGACGGTCAAGCGCAAATATCTGGCAATTTCAATGAAGAGAGCGCCGCCCAGCTGGCAGAACAGTTGGAATACGGGGCGTTACCGATCTCATTCGAAGTCGAATCTGAACAGCAGATTTCCGCAACCCTTGGTCAAGATCAGCTGTTCTGGGGTCTCATGGCAGGTCTGATCGGTTTGGGACTCGTTGCCATATATCAGTTCTTCCAATACCGTGCACTCGGTTTGGTAACCCTCTCATCCATCGTGATCATGGGGTTTTTGACGTATCTTGCGATTGTGCTGCTGGGGTGGTCCGATAACTACAGACTGTCCCTGGCCGGAATTGCGGGCATTATCGTTTCGATTGGTTTGACCGCAGACTCGTTCATTGTGTATTTCGAACGCATCAAGGATGAGATGCGCAACGGTCGACCGTTCGATTCAGCTGTGAACTACGGTTGGGAACGCGCCAAACGAACCATTACAGTTTCAAAACTCGTCAACGTGTTGGCCGCTGTTGTGCTGTACTTCGTTGCAGTAGGCAACGTGCGAGGCTTCGCCTTTACTCTCGGCCTGACATCGATTGCGGACCTGATCGTCGTGTTCATGTTCACCCATCCAGTAATGAAGCTATTGGCAACGACCAAGTTCTTTGCGGGTGGCCACCCATTGTCCGGTATGGATCCGTCGCTGTTGGGACAGAAACCCCTATATCAGGGGGCCGGTCGCATTCGAGAATTCCGCAGTGATGAAGAAGTTGCCAGCAAGCGCGCCAAGAAGAATAAGCGCTCCAGTAAAGAAGCTGAACGAAGACAGACCATTGCTGAACGGCGAGCCGCCGAGCGAGCCGAGGCCTTACAAACAACCAGATCGTCAGATCGCGAGCCCGGACAGGAGGACTCATGAGTCGCTTAGCAACGTGGGGCAATGAGCTGTACGCGGGCAAGAAATCTTACCCGTTTGTGCAGAAATGGAAGACCTGGTTTATTGCTGCTCTCATCCTGCTCGCGGTCGCCAGTGGCATTACTGCGCTGCGCGGTGGGTTCAACCTCGGGATTGATTTCACGGGCGGATCTGAATTCACCGTTTCGGGTGTGGAAAATACGGATCCAGTGATCGGTGAAGAAGTTGTCGTAGAAACGCTGCCTGAAAGCGAAGTGACGGCAACCAACGTCGCCGCTGGTACCATGCGCGTCCAGACTGCTGAACTGTCGGACCAACAAACACTTGAGGTGGCCAGCAATCTCGCTGAGGCTTACGACGTGACCGCTGACGAGGTTACGTCGAGCTTCGTTGGACCAACATGGGGTGACGCAGTATCCCAGCAAATGCTGATTGGTCTGATCGTCTTTCTGGTTCTCGTTGCGCTCTATCTCGCAATTTACTTCCGGACGTGGAAGATGTCAGCCGCAGCGATCATTGGCCTGATGTATGTCGTGGCCCTCACCGTCGGCATTTATGGTGCCGTTGGCTTCGAAGTCACCCCGGCAGCGATCATCGGGTTCCTGTTGATTTTGTCCTATTCGCTGTATGACACCGTGGTTGTATTCGATAAGATTCGAGAGAACACAAGCAACCTCGACGAAGACCGACGACGGACGTTCGACGAGCTGGTGAATTTAGCGGTCAACCAGACCCTGGTCCGCTCGATCACAACATCCATCGTTGGCATCCTGCCGGTCGGCTCGATTCTCTTTATTGGTGCGGGTCTGTTGGGCGCTGGAACCCTACGGGACATCTCCCTCTCCATCTTTGTGGGAATCATTGTCGGTACCGTTGCAACACTATTTATCCAGGCTCCGCTATACGCACTCTTCCAGCGCCAGTCGAAGCCAGTTCAAGACCGTGATGCACGCATTCTCCGGAGACGCAGCCAAAACCAAGAAGAAGAATCTGCTGACGAGGAGACTGAGACGGCACCGTCTAGTTAACGAGACCTCATACTGATCCGTTCCTGCTGTCCTGTAGCCTTGAGAAAAGCTGCAGGACAGCACACGTTAACAGGCCAAAATGTCGAGGCAGCGAAGAACTGGTAGATATCGAGTGCGGCACAGTAGACTGGTTCTTCATCCACAAGGATTGTTATAAAGGAGGAAGGTTCGTGGCTTCAACACAACCGGCTTCATCACGCAACGGGCAGACAGGCCCCAACGGCCTGGTACCGGCCCGCGGTTTTGGCCGGTTCGCCCGCCTTACCGGGCGTGGATATTCGCCACTGCTGGAACCTCTCATTCGCACCTTGAAAGTCCGTCACCCCAAAGATGATATTGGTCCGGTCATTCGGGCATTCAACGTAGCAAACCATTATCACCGCGAGCAGTATCGCAAATCCGGAGACCCATACATCACCCATCCGGTGGCCGTGGCGACCATTTTGGCCGAACTTGGTCTGACGGGGGAGACCCTCGTAGCCGCATTGCTCCATGACACTGTTGAAGACACGGATTATACGCTCGAGCAAGTTGAGAAGGACTTTGGTCCGGACGTCACGTTGATCGTTGACGGCGTGACGAAGCTTGACCGTGTCAAATTCGGCGCGGCCGCCGAAGCCGAGACTGTTCGCAAAATGATCATTGCGATGGCTAAAGACGTGCGGGTTTTGATGATCAAACTTGCTGACCGACTTCATAATGCCAGGACGTGGCGCTATGTTGCCCCCGAGTCGTCAGCGCGCAAAGCCAAAGAGACACTCGAAATATACGCGGCTTTGGCACACCGTTTGGGGCTGAACACCATCAAATGGGAGCTCGAGGACCTCTCGTTTGCCGCACTGTGGCCGAAGGTCTATAAAGAGATCGTTCGACTAGTCGGCGAACGTACGCCCCAGCGCCAAAAGATCGTCACGAATCTCACCGAGCAGGTCGATAAGGAGCTCCGGTCGGTCAAGATCCGTGCGACCGTGACCGGACGATCAAAGCACTACTACTCCATCTATCAAAAGATGCAGGAGCAGGACAAAGAATTCAACGAAATTTATGATCTGCTGGGCATTCGCGTCCTGGTAGACTCCGTGCGCGATTGTTATGCCGTCCTGGGCGCCTTACACTCACGTTGGTCACCGATCCCTGGACGGTTCAAAGATTACATCGCGATGCCCAAATTCAATATGTACCAATCACTGCATACCACCGTGATCGGACCGGGCGGCAAACGTATTGAGATCCAAATCCGTACCCACGAAATGCACCACCGAGCGGAGTACGGTATTGCGGCACACTGGGCCTACAAACGTGGCGGCTCAGCAGAATCAGAAACGCCCGCATGGTTGAAGAACGTGCTGGACTGGCAAGAAGACGCATCAGATCCCAACGATTTTCTGGACTCCTTGCGTACTGAAATCGGTTCAGCAGAAGTCTATGTATTCACACCCAAAGGTGAGATCAAGGCGCTGCCCTCGGGCTCCACCCCCGTCGACTTTGCATATAGTGTGCATACTCAAGTCGGGCATCGCACGGTTGGCGCGAGGGTCAATGATCGTCTCGTGCCACTAAACACCGTTCTGAATCACGGTGATTCCGTTGAGATATTTACCGATAAGGATGAGAGCGCTGGACCGTCCCAAGACTGGTTAGGATTCGTGCGTTCGGGTCGTGCACGGAACCGTATTCGCCACTGGTTCTCGAAAGAACGCCGCGACGAAGTCATTGAGCGAGGCAAAGAACTTCTGACAAAGGAAGCTCGGAAGCACACTTTGCCACTGCAAAAAATGTTGAGCACAGATACGCTCAGCAAGGTGGCTGAAGGCCTCAACTATGACGACGTCCAAGGCGTTTATGCAGGTCTCGGAGAGGGCTCGGTCTCGTTGCAAAACGTCTTGCAACGGATCGAAGGTATTCTTGCGCCTGGAAAACACAAGGATGAACCAGAACCAGATACTGTCTCTATTCCCACGATTCCGCACCCTTCTCGGCATACCGAGTCGGGGATTGTCGTTCCCGGTGCCGGCGATGTGATGGCGAAGCTGGCTCGTTGTTGTGCGCCAGTACCACCAGATAGCATCGTCGGGTTCGTGACGCGTGGATCGGGAATCTCGGTGCACCGAAAAGACTGTCTGAATATCGTCAACACCACCGAAGAAGATCGTCTCTTAGAGGTCGCGTGGGCGCCCAGCTCAGAAGCAACCTTTAACGTCGATATGCTGGTATTGTCACTCGATCGCAAGCAGTTGTTGTCAGACCTTACAGCGGTGCTGTCTGATCATCATGTGAACATTCTGTCGGCCAATGTCAAAACTCGCCGAGACCGGGTTGCCGAAACCAGTTTCGTGTTCGAGATGGGTGACACCGGCCATTTGCAGCACCTCATGAATGCTGTGCGCCGTGTGGACGGCGTATACGACGTGTACCGGAGGTCGGACCGTAAAAAGAATACAGCCTCAAACTAGACAGCGGTCGCTTCCCAATAGGCTTCGACGACGGGAATCAACTGATCTAAAAGATGGCAGGCTTGGTCCATGCCCACCAGGTGGTTATGTTCCTGAAATCGTTGCTGCAACTGGTCTAGGTCGACACCGCATGCTAACTCCAACGCACATTGTTGGTGCCTTGCGGTACCGCCGACGCGTAATAAATCTTCGATGGTGAGCTCGGGCGCGGTGACAACCACGCCGCCAATCACCAGCAGATCTTCATCTGATACTTCCTCACGTCGCAAATAATCAATATGCCGAAATGCTGAGGGTATAACACGGGAGCGTAGGGGAGACTTCTGATACCAGACCGTTGCTGCTTCAAACATTTCCGGTGCCTGTCCACCTATATGGATCCACGCGGCCGTCAACAAGGTGGCGGTCCACTCACCGCGCACGAGCCTGTCGCCCGCCAACCGGACGCTCTTGGCGCGTTGCGACGCGGTATCTGAGACGTCAGCGTCAACATAATATGGACCGAACTGTGGTCTCAGCATGCCGTGGTAGGCCATGGCGGAGAGCTCACTGGGCGAATATGGCCTATGTGGTAGATACACATTGTGTGGCTGGACGTGATCGCTTTGCGTAGGTTCTAACAGAGTAGGCATGAATCTATGATGGCAAAAATCAGCCCCGGCCGACGGTGTGTCGGCCGGGGCTGTGGATAACTATAGGACAGCTGCGTCAGTCTCGTTTACTCACCGGCTGCCTGGATGACCTGCAGCCACTGACGACGAGCATCGAGGGCTTCTTTTGCGGCAGCAATCTTTTGCTCATTGCCCTGTTGTTCTGCCGCCGCAAGATCAGCTTCGAGCTGTTGAATCGCATCTTCGAGCTGGCTCAGAGCAGAATCGGTACGCGCCTTGGTTTCCGGGTTTGTACGGCTCCAGTGCTCGTCTTCCAGATCAGTCAGAGCTTTCTCCAATTTGCCGATGCCATCTTCCATCCGGCTCATGTCCTTGCGCGGCACACGACCAGCCTCATCCCACCGTGCACGAATGTCTTTCATCACCGAACGAGCGGTGTCTACATTCTTAAATGGAAGCTGCTGCTCGGCGTCTTTGAGAATTTGCTCTTTGACGGCAAGGTTAGCCTCATATTCGCGATCGACTTCGGCGTTCGCGGCATCACGTGCTTTAAAGAACACATCTTGCGCGCCACGGAAACGCGCCCACAGTGCATCATCGTCCTTCCGAGATGCGCGAGGAGATTTTTTCCATTCGTCCATCAAATCACGGTATTTGAGCGTTGTGGGACCCCACTCGGTGGAGTGCTGGAGCGCTTCGGCTCGGCTAATGAGAGCTTCCTTTGCTTTCTTCGCCTCTGCATTCCTCGCGTCCAACTCTGAAAAGAACGCACGACGATTCTTCTCAAACGTGTTGCGTGCAGTACGAAAGCGCTTCCATAAAGCGTCTTCTGTCGCACGTGGTAGACGGGGGCCAGATTTCTGCGCGGTCTGCCATTCGTCGAAGAGCTCACGCATCTTCTGAGTGGAGTGTTTCCACTGCGTTTTCGCCGGATCTTGTGCTGAGACTTCTTCGGCCTGCTCGACAATCTTCTCCCGTGCGGCCTGGTGCTCAGCAACAGCCTTTTCACGATCAGCCTGTTGGCGTGCTTGCCGCTCCACGAGAGTATTACGCAGGGTCTTGGCCTGATCACGAAGTTTTGTCATGTCGCCAACCATCTGGCGCTGTGCAATCGTCTCGTCGATCTGAGCAAGAGTCTTTTCTAGCTCCTGATTCGCCACGTCGGTTTCAAGACGTTGTTTGAGCAGTTGCAGCTGCGTCATGACGTCATCATATTTACGTACGTAGTACGCCAAAGCTTCGTCTTTCGACGCCTCTGGGAGTTGACCGACCTCGATGGGTTCACCGCCATCAAGTAGGGTTACGACACCGTCATCGGAAACCTCAGCAAACTGCTTGGCTTCCTCAAGATCAGATGTATAGGCAGGAGCCGGTGCCACCGGAGCAACAGGAGTTACTTGGGCAGGCGTGACTGAGCCTGGTTTAGGAGCCGCAGGTTTTGGGGCGTCGGGTTGTTGACTGGTTGTCACCGCGAAAACTTTCTTGCTAGGTGGAGATCCCGTCAGCCATCGGATGACTGTTATGAGATAGTCATTGATAGCCTACGCGATACGCATACAATGGCAGAGTACTTTAAAAAGCACGCACGAATGTGCTCATTGCACTACCGACAATTTTACTTTCTGGAGAATACGCCCATATGTCCCGTAAGACTTCACTATCTGGATTTCACGAATGGTTGCCGCAAGAGCGTCTCGTGGAACTCCATGTGCTCAACACACTGGCAGAAGTCTTCGAGCTCCATGGCTTTTCCAGCATCGAGACCCGCGCAGTGGAACCGCTGGGCACGCTCTTGCGCAAGGGTGAAATCGATAAAGAGGTTTATACTGTCTCACGCATTCACGAGACCAATGCGCCAGACCCTGAAGACACCTCGCGTCTAGCGCTGCACTTTGACTTGACGGTGCCCTTTGCCCGCTATGTGATCGAAAATGCGGGACACCTGACCTTTCCTTTTCGTCGCTATCAGATCCAAAAAGTCTGGCGAGGAGAACGCCCGCAAGAAGGTCGTGCCCGCGAGTTTACCCAGGCTGATATCGACGTTGTTGGTGACGGGGCGTTGGACTTCCGCCATGACATCGACGTGGCACTGGTAATGGCCGAGGCGCTGTCCACACTGCCGATCGGGCAATTCATCATTCGGATCAATAACCGGAAACTAGCCGAGGGCTTTTACCAGGGGATTGGTCTGACAGACACTGCTGGCGTACTGCGGAACATTGATAAGCTCGAGAAAATCGGGGTCGAGAAGGTTTCCGAAGCCTTGCAAGAAGAACTGGGCGCGAGTCCCGAGCAGGCGAAACTCGCCTTGGCTCTGGCTCAGATCCGTGCTGAAGACTCGTCGTTTGTTGATGACGTTCGTGCCCTCGGTGTCGAGAACGAACTCTTGGAAGAGGGCCTGACCGAACTCGCTGAAGTCATCGATCAGTTGTATAAGCGCGCCCCAGGCACCGCTGTGGCTGATCTATCGATCGCGCGCGGACTGGATTACTACACGGGCACCGTCTACGAAACGAACCTGGTTGGCCACGAGCAACTCGGTTCAATCTGTTCTGGCGGGCGCTATGATGCATTAGCAACCAAAGGCAAACGAACATTTCCAGGGGTTGGACTGTCGATCGGTGTGACGCGTCTGATCTCGAGAATGTTTTCGCAAGACATGGTCCAGGCCAGCCGAAATGTCCCCACCACCGTCTACGTTGCGCTGACCGACGATGACGATTGGTCATCGGCGCAAGACATCGCGCAGTCGCTGAGGGCACGTGGTATCAGTACTGAGGTCGCAACCAAGGCCGAGAAGTTTGGTAAACAAATCCGTCACGCGGATCGTCGTGGTATTCCGTATGTGTGGTTTACCAACTATGACGAGGCAGGCGACGCGAGCCACGAAATTAAAGACATTCGTTCCGGCGAGCAGGTCTCTGTAGACCTGGACACGTGGATGCCACCGACGGACGATCTGCGCCCCGTCATCACCAAGGTTGAAGACACCGCCAACTAGAACCGGCGGCGGTAGACTAACCACGAACACCACAAGTTTTTAACACACACGTAGAATTCAAAAGGGGAAAGACAACGTGCTTCGCACCCATCAACTCGGCACTCTCAACGCCGAACACATCGGCCAAACCGTGACCGTCGCAGGCTGGGTTGCTCGCCGCCGCGACCACGGTGGGGTAGCCTTCATCGACCTGCGTGATGCCTCCGGCGTCGCACAAATCGTGGTCCACGATGAATCCCAGTTCGATCACTTGCGTAATGAATATGTTTTGCAAGTCAGCGCTGAAGTGAAAGCCCGTCCAGAGGGCAGCGAGAACACCAATATCGCTTCTGGCGCGGTGGAACTGTATGCCTCGGACGTCACCGTGTTGAATACTGCAGCACCCCTCCCGTTTCAGATCGATGAGCACGTTGAGGTGGGGGAAGAAATTCGTCTGGCCCACCGGTACTTGGACCTGCGCCGCCCGGAACCAGCCCGTATCATGCGCTTGCGGTCCGAGGTCAATCGAGTGGCTCGAAACCTCCTGGCTGAACAAGAATATGTTGAGGTTGAGACCCCAACGTTGACACGTTCCACTCCGGAAGGTGCTCGCGACTTTGTGGTCCCCGCACGGCTGGATCCGGGTTCCTGGTACGCGTTGCCACAGTCCCCACAGCTGTTTAAACAACTGCTGCAGGTGGGCGGTATTGAACGCTACTATCAGATCGCACGGTGCTACCGTGACGAGGACTTCCGTGCCGACCGTCAGCCGGAATTCACGCAGTTGGATATCGAAGCCTCCTTCGTCGAAGAAGATGACATCATCGCGCTGGCCGAAGAACTTCTTGCTGCCATCTGGAAGCTCATTGGTGTCGAGATCACGACACCGATCCCACGGATGACCTACCGCGAAGCGATGGAAAAATACGGCACGGACAAACCAGACCTGCGTTTTGGCCTGCCCCTGACCGATATGACGGAATACTTCAAGGACACTCCATTCCGGGTATTTCAAAACGACTACGTCGGTGCCGTGGTGATGCCCGGTGGGGGCTCCCAGCCACGCCGTCAGCTCGACGCCTGGCAGGAATGGGCCAAGCAACGCGGGGCACATGGGCTGGCCTACGTGCTGTACAAGGAAGATGGCGAACTGACCGGGCCGGTCTCCAAAAACATTTCTGAAACAGAACTGGCTGGCCTGGCCGAAAAAGTCGATGCCGATCCAGGTGACGCCATCTTCTTCGCAGCTGGTGACCCTGCCGCATCACGAGCACTGCTAGGAGCAGCCCGAGTAGAAATCGGTTACCGCACAGGTCTCATCAAGACCAACTCAGAAGTACCAGCAGAAGAACAAGACTGGGCCTTTGTCTGGGTAGTCGATGCCCCAATGTTTGAACCCGCGTCCTTGGCGGAAGCCGAAGGCGACGTCGCCGTTGGTGACGGCGCATGGACCGCAGTCCACCACGCCTTTACATCACCGAAGCCGGAATTCATGGACACCTTCGACACCAACCCGGGTGAGGCGCTGGCCTACGCGTATGACATCGTGGTCAATGGCAATGAGATCGGCGGTGGCTCGATCCGTATCCACAACCAAGAAGTCCAGAAGCGTGTCTTCAACGTTATGGGTATCTCCGACGAAGAGGCTCAAGAGAAATTTGGTTTCCTGTTGGAAGCCTTTAAATACGGTGCACCACCACACGGTGGCATTGCCTTCGGTTGGGACCGGATCCTGTCGCTGGTGGCTGGGACCGACTCAATTCGCGAAGTCATTGCCTTCCCGAAGACCGGTAACGGACATGACCCACTCACTGATGCGCCGGCGCCCATCACCGTTGAGCAACGCGCCGAAACCGGTGTGGACTACGTTCCAGAAGAAGATGAAGAAGACGTGACCCAAGAGGCCGACGTCTAATTAACGTAGCCAGCCAAATCGCCGATCGAACAAACTGCCAAAGAACTGGGTGTCATCGAAGTGGCCACGGATGCTGTAGATCTGGTCGCGTTCAATTGAGCTCATCGTTGCCAGAACGTGAAGCCAGTCATCAGCACGATCGCATTCAGCAAGATCGGCGAGGGTCTCGAGCACCTCGCCACGGGTGATGTGACAGGTCGACTCGGCATCTTTGCCGCCCTTGCGGAGTTCGAACGCGAACGCATCTCTGAGCGCACCAAAGCCGGCCAGCTTCTGAAATGTAATTGTCAGGAGTCGTCTGCACAACCTGCCATTAAGTTCATTAGTCGCCTGCACGAACCATCGGACAGGCGTTTTCATTGTGCTGTGGCCGATCCTCAACAGAGATATATCGCTGCAAGGTAGGGAGCGTTTGACTCTCCTCTGACAGGAGGCCTGATACTGAAAAGTGTTAGGCCACTACGGAAGGAGATTGCAGTCATGACGACTATTGGAGAATTTGCCCTGCACACCGGTCTCAGCGTGAAAGCGCTGCGATTTTATGATGAGCGCGGGATCCTGCCAGCGGCCGAGGTCGACCCGGCCACCGGGTACCGGTTCTATGCCGCCGGGCAGTTACGGGCCGCTACCACTATTCGAGTTTTGCGGACAGCGGGGATGTCACTGGAAGCTGTCGAGCAGGTGCTTCAAGAGCCAGACCGTGCAGTGGACCTTTTGGCCTCCCATCAGCATCAGCTCCAAGCTCAGCGGGAAGTTCAAGACCGGGCGATTCGTATCGGCCAAGGCATGCTGACCGAAGCAGTCCAGAAGCCAGACGTCAAAACCCGGCACGTCGGTCCTACCCATTGGGTATCGGTCTCAACCACGGTGAGGGTCGCCGATGATGACACTGACGATCCCGCGTGGGCAAACAGCTACTTTCAGAGGCTCCACACCGCACTGTCTCAGGCTGGTAATCCGCCCATCGGCGGCTGGTGGATTGTTGTAGATCCAGCTGATGCCACTGATGAGGTGGAATGATTGTTGAGTTGGCCCGTGCGTGAACCAGGACCGCAGGACTTCTCCCTCGACGGCGCAGAGCTACGCAGTGGGACCCTGCCAGATTGCACCGAAGCGTTCGTGCGCACCGAGATCGACGATGTTGAAGACGACTTGCTTGACGATACTGCAGGCGGTCGTTTGCTGCATTCCGAAGTATCTCGACTTCGTCGAATACCTGGATAAGAATGGCCACCAACTTCGTCAATTGCGACAAGCCGCGATACTCAGCGATGAAGGTGTACCGGTGGCCATGGAACTTACAGCGGCCATCAATCCATAAGAGGATTCTTCTTTTACGGACTTCTTTCGGCTCGCCACCGATTGCTCAATGAAGTGTCCTATCAGAGAGTGTGAAATCCAGCAGTTGGCAACTGATCTATCTTAGATTTCGCAGGTGATGCTGCCAGCTTCGTCCTGACGGGAAAAAGGTCCTCGGCATCGGCCTGTGAAACCGGCTTCTGAAATCCTTGCAGTCAGCTTCTGAAAATGACAGCATCGTTCAGATGATCCGACCGCGTATCATTGGCCTACCCAAGCAGCGTCGGTTGTGACCTCGATAGTAAATAGCGGTTGCCGCCGACGACGAACACGAATACCTTGTAGGACGACGACACGTGATTTGAAGACGCCGTCACCTACGTGGCCTCGGACATGGATTGAGCCTGCGTCGGCAGCTGTACAGGTGGCCGTGCAGTCGGTGACCCGAACGGACGGTAGTCATGAGGACGGTTCAGCTCCGTTCGTCGCGTTCCTTCTCCCGCTGCCAGTATCGTTGCGCCTGTCGCCGACCGTTGGTGAGGTCTCTGACAGCGCGCTCACTATCGAAGTTAGAGCCGACAGCACCAGCGACAGTGCCCAGCGAGGCTGCAAGCCAGGCGATGTCGACATAGTTCTGCAAGGACGCCTCCGCGCCCATTGTTTGGGCCATGAAACCCGGATCGATCACTATTAACCCTGTGAGGAAGATGCTGAGAAAAAGGCCGAGGTACAGGACCGCGACTGCTAATCCCAAAGTGGCCACGGTAGCCACATTGTACATCGCGGACTCTTCGAGGCTGCCCCACTGGTGAGCCCTTTCCCACAAGCGATTGGCGAACAGCAACCACAAGACTATCAGCACAAGTGCACATCCGGTGATCAGCCATAAACGCCAGGGAGGGGAGCTGTCCGCCATCTCCCAGATAGAAGAGTAAAAGATACCGAACGCGGCTGTCCCGGTAGCGGCAGCCAGGACACTGGACAGTTTCGGAACCGCTGCCAGTGGTTCATTCGTCCGGACCATACCGAGGACCATGCTGATTCTGCCCGGTCGCCACCATGGCGAAGCGATATAGGCGGATCGGCCGGTTTCGGAATGCTGTTCGTGAACAGTGCCAAACCGCATTCGCGCCTTACCGATCTCTGGTGATCGTTGTTCTACGAGGGCATCCAAGGAATCGAAGATCACGCGCCGAAGTTTGTCGTGGAGGCCCAACCATCCCAATGCTGGCAGTGAGATGATGGCCAACCGCTCGGTGAAATGCAGGCCGACGAGTTTGGGCCGTCGTCCAGCTCGGCGAGGGATCTCGGTGATAATAACCAGCAAATCTGCTTCATCTTTATGCGTCCACCCTCGCACTGTATCCAGATCAAGCGTGCCGTCGGTTCGTAAAGGAATCTGGCGCTTGTTGTGGATCAGCCGGTACTTTCCCTCAGCCCCTCCGGAGTCGGTTTCAATAAGAACTTTCGACAGCATTCGGGAGGGCAGGCCGGGGTCAGAAAGGACATCGACGCTATAGGGAGGACTCATCACCACTACCCTTCTATAGTCACGATCGAGCTTACATAGTCACGTTCGAGCTTACAATGCCTCATCGTATGATCGAGCGTGTCTGGTGTAGCTCTCATGCGCGATTCTGAGCAACCGGCCTCGGCGGCGTGTGGTGGGTATTTTATGTTCAAGATTGGCTCAGCAATAGTGATTCGCAGCTTGTGGGGACCACGTTTTACACGGCCGTTCGATTATCCTCCCCGCACGTGTCGCGAACGGCCAACTCGCGGTGAAAGTCAGTTGGGGCCCCAACTGACACAGGTCACATGACATACCCCAAAGCGTGTGTCATAGCCCTAATGTAGCAGTACCCGTGAAAACATGGAGGAGTTGCAACATAGAAAGTGGTACTGAATTCTGCAACACAATCGTTGAGCTGGGACCTGGACGTCCATTGAGGACGAGCAGAGCATGAGGATGGCGGGAAACGGTGGAGCAGAAACGACAGATTATGCAACACTAAGCTCAATCTACAGGAGCGACCCGAATCAGGTTGCAGTCAGGGTCAGCGACTTCGAATGTACGACCGAAGACATCATATAGGGCTCTTCGATCACTGTGACATTCTTCTTGACCCAGCGTTCATAAACCTCGTCTATAACAGCGGGCGTCCCCGGTATCATTAAGCCAACTTCACTCATCCGCGGGGTGGTTGGGACGGCATGTTCATTGCGACCAGTCCACAAGGCAAACAGCACATCCGGAGCAACCTCGAATGCGACATAGCGTGGACTGGTAAAAATTGGCTGGAGGTCGAATAGATCGCTGTAGAAAGCTGTAACAGCTTGTGCATCTTGAACGTAGATCAAAAATAGATTCGGTGCGGTCATGATGGCTCCTTATTTATAGAGGTCGTGGCCGGAATTGAGGGCCACGATCGACTAAACCAGGAATAGACGACAGAACCTGTCATCTTTTATGCGACACTTATGACATGAAGTCAGCCAGGCTCCTGTCGATATTGCTGCTCTTGCAAGCGCGCCCCAAGATGAGCACCCGCGATCTTGCTGAGTGCCTGGAAGTCTCGCGTCGAACGGTCCTTCGGGATGTCGAGGCTCTGTCTGCGGCTGGAGTCCCGGTTAATGCGGAACGGGGCCGCAATGGAGGCATCGTCCTTCTCACGGGTGCACGGCTAAACGTTTCCCACCTTGATCCCGGTGAGGTAGAAACACTCACCCTCGGAGGGTTAGATGCTACCCAGCTTGAACAGTTGAATCTGTCTGGTATTGCCCACCAGGCTTTCCGAAAAATCGCCGCTTACCAGCAACGGTTAACCGTGCACGCCAACTCGGTACCCCTCCGTGACCTCATCCTGATAGAAAATACGTCATGGATGACCCGCCCAGACCATACGGTAGATATCGCTGAGCTGGTGGTGGATTTGCAACAAGGAAAGAGGCTGCCGATCACCTATCGGCATAGCAATGCTGATGACCCGGTCCAGTACGTTGTCGATCCATACGGGGTCGTTGCGAAATCGACCCGATGGTATGTAGTCGCTGACCACCGTGGACAGCCGAGGATGTATGCGCTGAGCAGGCTTTGGAATTATGAAGTGACGACAGATCCTGCGGTAACGCGTCCAGGGGATACTCTGCATACGGTGTGGTCATCGCTAAAAGCGTCGGTTGAAACTCCTGGCGACATTACATTCACTGCGAACCTACGGACCAGCCGACTCGATCGGGCTCATCGAATTCTTGGCACCCGGCTACAACAGCCAATACCGGTCAACCAAGAATGGAGCCAGGTGGCCATCCACTACAAGGAGATCGAAGCCGTTCGCCAGCTCCTGCAGGTTGGTGACCACATTGAAGTGCTTGCGCCTACGGCTGCGAGACAACGCATTCGCGAACTTGCTGAAGACCTTACCAAACGCCACGCGTAGAGCTAGATGTCTTCTGACCAGGTGCGCCGACGAACACGACCGCCAAATGAAGATGCGAAAAACCGCCAAACGAAGTTGCGACTCACAGTCGGCGTGTAAAAGGGTATACCCACTTGGACACTTTGCTAGCTTGGGCGGCTCAGATAAGTAGGGCACGAAATTCAGAGATTGCACTTATAAGTGCAAGAGAGATATTCTGAGATGAGTTGTACCGCGCGGATCGCGGTACCCAGGATTCAAGGAGGGATGATGGCAACCGCCACACCAGAACGAATCACCGTCGGGAATGAAACTCTTAAAGAGGCGCGCGAAGCCGGTAAAGAAGATCTTCAGAATTCTTCTTTGGTCCTTCGCCATGCTGATGGTAGTGAGCAAGTTTTTCCTGCCCATTTACAGGAAGTTTTGATCAATACATTGAAGGCCCTTGCTGGTAGCGGCGAGGTATCCATTGGAAAGATGCCTGATGAGCTGACTACCACTGTTGCTGCGGACGCCATAGGTGTATCTCGGCCAACGCTCATGAAGTGGGCGCAAGAAGGAAAAATCGACTCGTACAAAGTTGGGTCGCACTCACGCTTCAGACATGATGATGTTCTTGCCCTGAAGAAACAGCGAGTACAAGCTCAGCGGGATGCCTTCACTGAATTGCGTACCCTGGATGCTGAGCTTGACGAAATGTTTGAGGACTAACCCATGATCACAGTGCAAGCCGTATTAGCTATTTAGCGCGTTGGGTCACCTGAGCTTACAGGATGCCCCAACGCTTTTTTGTTGATACCAATGTCTTCTACAGCAAAACACTCATGGATTGGCTTTTCCTTTTAAAGCAGGAAAACAACACTATGTTCCAACTGCACGCCACCGAAGACGTCTTTGCTGAAGTGGCATTAAATATGCAAAAAAGCACCCGCGCCTGCCAGGACATATCGTCCGCCGTCGAGTGGAACTAATGCGAATGTTCGTTGATGAAGTGCTGGACACTTTTCCACATGACCTGACGTTTACCGGCACCGACGAGGGTGATTATCACATTCATGCTGCTGCGACGCATTGTCAGGCGGATCTGCTCCTAACCGATGATGATCCACGAGACATCACTACTACCGAAAACGTGCACTACGACATTATCTGTCCGGACGATTTTTTCGTGCTGGTGACAAAATCAGCGCCACCGAAGATGCTTTATCCGATCATCAAAGAACAGATAGCGTACTGGTCGAAGAACCCGAAGCACCAGCAACTCGATGAAGCACTGCGCCGTGCAGACTGCACAGAATTCGCTGAGATAGTTCGTAGCGCGTTGCAAAGAATGGCGCTCATGAGCGAAATATAGAACGACCTCGAGCTCAAGCCTGCGAAGGCTTCAGTACGTCCGGTATACCCGCTGTGAGACTTGGGAGTAGCTGGTCTGGGACTGGCTGTAAGGCTAGCCTACCCATCCTGGTTTGACTATTGGATGGTCGATAGGATCCAAATATGACTAAATATATTGATCATGGCCCAAACCCCTATGTCGTCAACATCGAGGACGCAACGTTAGCGAATGAGAACTTTCGCACCGCGTCGTGGACCGGCGAGAAAATTCAGCTAACGTTGATGTCGATCCCAGTCGGCGGAGATGTAGGGCTGGAAGTACACAACGATACCGATCAGTTCCTACGCCTGGAGCAGGGACGCGGCCGCGTTCAGATGGGGCCCTCGAAAGATGAGTTCACTTTCGACGAAGAAGTGTCCGATGACTGGATCATCCTGGTACCCAAAGGTATGTGGCACAACGTCACCAACATCGGTGATGAGCCCATGAAGATCTATAGCCTCTACGCCCCGCCGCATCACGCGCACGGCACCATCCACGAAACACAAGCAGACCAGGACCACTAGGTCACACCGTCTCCGATCGTGACTACGACTGAACGCTTGTATTCCGCCCTTGTCCATCGCGACCCCGAAGCAGAACAGCAACTACCCGCCGAAAGCCGCGGCGCCATAGCCCCCAATGGGCTTCGCCTCGTGTTGGCGAATTCTTTGCAGTCCTCGGGAGACCAGGTGGTCAACGCTTCCACGGTTCTGCCCTGGCTCTTTGAATAGTACGGCCTTCTAGAACCAGGTGTCTGGGCAACCAGTACCGTGTTTCTGGGAAGTGGGAACTGGTTGCTCAGACATTGTGTTTGGTCAGTCGTCGTCGGGTTCGTGGTGTTGGGGTCGCATGTTGGGCCCGTCGGGTCGGATGAATAGGGCTGGTCGGATCAGTCTATTCAATAACGAGTCGGCGGTGATGCTGTCGTCGATGGCTCGGTACCAGTCTTCAGGTTCGAGCTGGGAAGCGATGACAGTGGGGGCTTTGCCATCGCGTCCTTCTAGGATTTCGAATAGCGCCCAGGTGGCTTGCATGCTGATGGGCGTGGTAAAGAAATCGTCTTATGTAAAGCAAAAGATTATGCGAAGTTCACCACGGCTGGGGCCGTATTCTCGACTTTGTCGTGAGTGTTGCTTCGCATAATCTATTGGTT